>JAKSUC010000109.1 GCA_024413595.1 Bacteroidales bacterium | reverse complement strand
TCAAAAAAATTCTTTTTTTAATACATCATATCAAAAAAATTCGTAACTTACAAAAGGTTTTAATACCGTACAATTAAATAAAATTTAAACTTTAAAAACACTCAAATTATGAAATTATCTGCACCAAAAGTAGGAGTATGGAGCGTATCTGTAGTACTCGGAGTTCTTGGTATTCTTGGCAAATTTGTAGCTATCCCTTTCGTATCAGCATACGCATTTTGGCTTGTTGTAGCTGCTTTTGCAATTTTAGCTATTGCTACTTTACTAAAAGGGCTATAATTTTAAAACAATAAAGAGGAAATGTATTTTAAACATTTCCTCTTTTCTTAAATTTAATACTAACGAAATATTACATATTATCATAATTCAAGTGTATTTGGTAAATTTGCACCATTATGATAATAGATTTTCATGCACATATTTATCCCCAAAAAATTGCTGATAAAGCTAGTAAAACAATCGGTGATTTTTACGACACTACAATGTGTTATAATGGAATTCCAGAACGTTTACTTGAAAGTGGCAGTAGGATAGGAGTTTCTAAATATATTGTACATTCAACTGCTACAGTTGCTCATCAAGTTGAATCTATCAACAATTATATTATTTCTGAAGTAAATAATCATAGCGAATTTATAGGTTTCGGTACAATTCATCCTGATTATCAAGATTTTGAAACCGAACTTAATAGAATTAAATCAGCAGGTTTAAAAGGCATAAAGCTTCATCCTGATTTTCAAAAATTTCAAATCGATACTGAAATAATGGATCCTATTTATGAAGTGATGGCAAATTTAAAAATGCCTGTTTTAGTTCATGCAGGTGATTGCAGATATGATTTTTCAGGTCCAAAAAGAATTAGTAATGTTCTTGAAAAACATCCATCATTGATTTTAATAGCAGCACATTTTGGAGGCTATACAGAATGGGACAAAGCTTGCGAATTTCTTGTTGGTAAAAAAGTTTGGTTTGATACATCTAGCACTTTATGGAAATTGCCTATTGATAAAGCCAACGAAATGATTAAAAGTCACGGTGTTGAAAATTTTCTTTTTGGTAGCGATTATCCTATGTGGGATCATGAAGAAGAACTTCAACGTTTTAATAAACTATCGCTCAATAACGATGAACGTGATGCTATTTTATTTAAAAACGCATTACGTTTGCTAAAATCTATTGAATAACAAATATTTATTATAAAAAAAGGAATAAACAAATGTTTATTCCTTTTTTTTTACTATTTTGTGTAAATATTCTCAATTTCACCTATATACATTGAATGTATTCCATTTTTACCACCTTGATAAAAACGTTCAAAAACTTCTTGTGGTATAGATGCACTATCAAGTTCTTTTTGATAGATTTTTTTGCATTCTATTGCAAGATTGGCTTCTGAAAATATTGGATGTCCATCGGGTGTAAATTCTGTATGAAGTCCACAAGCTGATGCTTTATCGGACACATCGCGTTTTGACGTTGAACCCATATATTGCAATGCTTCGCGTGCATCTTCTGGAAATGCTGTTACTGTAAAATATTGATTTTTATTTAACATATCCCAAGAATACCTACTGCTTGATACATAAACTGTTACAACGGGTTTTGACCACAACATTCCAAATTCGCCCCAAGCTATTGTCATGGCGTTATTATCTTCACGATTTTCTGTGGATAACAACATCCAATCTTTATCTAATATTGTAAATGGATTAAACTTTACATCTTCTATTTTAACTTTTGTCCATTGTGTTTTCAATGCTTCTTCACATGATGTTGATTTTCTTAATATTATATTGTCATTATTGTTTTTACAACAAGATGATAATAATAAAGAAATTATTGATATTATTAAAAGTCTTTTCATTTTTTATACTTTAAATTATTTTTCATCACACAATTTTACACCCCATTCGGCACGTAAACTATCCATTTGTTTCATTATTCGCATTATATCTGTATGTTTAAATTCATCAGGTTCTATTTTTCCTTCTGATATTGCTTTCATACAACTATAAACTTGATATTCATAACCTGTAATTTGTGGTGGACATTTTACTGTTTTAACTAATTTGTAATCAAAATCATAGATTGAATATGATTGTGGATTGTTTACATTTTCAACAATAATAAAACCTTCTGTTCCTGATATTATTCCTTGACGATCACTTTTGGCTAGTTGTGAACTTGATAATATTGCAATTCGTCCATCATTATATTCTAATGTTATCGACTCTTGAATATCAACTCCTGTATGATATTTAATACAATGCGAAGATGTTGATTTTATGTCATTTCCAAAAAACATATCTGCAAAATTCAAAACATAAACACCCAAATCTAAAAGTGCGCCTCCTGCTAATTGTGGATTATACATTCTTTCTTGAGCAATGTTCGGATAACATAAATTAGCTGTCAACATTAAGGGTTTTCCTATTATTCCACTATTAATTGCGTCACTAATCATTTGACGCATAGGTTGATAACGTGTCCAAATTGCTTCTGCCAAAAATACTTTTTGTGTTTCTGAAATTTCTATTAATTCCTTGGCTTGCTGTGCATTAACTGTAAATGCTTTTTCACACAAAACTGCTTTGCCTTTCAACAAACACATTTTTGTCTGTTCAAAATGATGTGAATGTGGTGTTGCTACATAAACCAAATCTACATTGGGATCTTTTGCTAACTCTTCATAACTTCCATAATATTTGGGAATTGAAAATTGATTAGCAAATTTTTCTGCTTTTTCTAAAGTTCTTGACGCAACTGCGTATGCTTGTGCATTTTTCATTCCGGCAAGTGTATTTGCCATTTTATCTGCAATCCAACCGGTTCCTAATATTCCTACTTTAAATATTTTGTTTTCCATAATGATTATTTTTTGGTCATAAAAATATAAAAAATGCGGTTTATTTTGCTAACAAACCGCATTTTATTAGATATTTTAATATTAAATAATTACGAAATACAAAATATGAATTACGAACCAATTCAATCAATAAAAAAAACTACTTTACAAAACCTTTTCCTTCCCATTTTTTTGAATGCCAACGTCTTCTGAGAATTATTCCCCTAACATTTTCGTCTAAGGTAAATCCAATCCACATTCCTATTAATCCAAATCCAAATGTTATTCCAAGTAAATAGCTGACTCCTACGGCAATAGACCATTGAAAAATTATTCCAATTAATACTGGATATACAGCATCGCCTGTGCTTCGTAATGTTCCTGTTGCAAATATATTTCCTACTCTTCCTATTCCTAATATTATATCTATAAAGAAAATTATTGTTCCTAAATGAATAATCTCCTGATTATTAGTAAAAAATTTTAATATTGAATTTCCTGCAAGTGCAAGGCATGTTGAAACTATCAACGTCACTATCAACGCATAACGATGAACAAAATTTCCCATCAAATATGCTGCATTAGAATGTTTTTTCCCTATTAAATGGCCTACAACAATTCCTCCTCCTTGTACAATACTTATACAAAACAAATTTACAAACATTATACAATTTGCACAATATGTTCTTGTTGACAAAGCTGTATTTCCTAACTTATTGATAAAATAGGTGATAGCCACTTGTGAAAGACAATAACTTAATTGTTCTCCTGCTGCTGGAACTCCTATTTTTAATATATTTTTTAGTTCTTGCCATGGAAATGGTTTAAACCATTCAAATGGATATTTATGTATATGTTTTTTGGTATGAATTATTGCTAACGAAATCATTGAAAATCCACGACATATTACTGTAGAAATTGCTGCGCCTTTTACTCCTAATGCTGGAAGCCCAAAATGTCCAAATATTAATGAATAATTTCCTAATATGTTTAAAATATTTACTATTACCGTTACTCGCATTGGATATTTTGCCATTCCTGCACTTCGCAATGACGCTGAAAATGCTAAACTTATGGCTTGAAAAAAGGTCATACTTCCTGTTATTTTCAAATAAATTAAACCATCTCCCATTAATTCTGGACGCAAACCCATAATATTCAATATATTTTCTGCATAAAAAAACAATATTGAACTCATTGTTATTCCAACAATTGTATTCATCATAATTGCTATTCCAACTACTTGAACAAGTTTTTTTCGCAATCCTGCACCTATATATTGTGCACAAACAATTGCTGTTCCCATGGAAACAAATTGAAATATTAATATTACTAGATTTATTAGCTGATTGTCAAGTCCAACAGCTGCTACTGCATTATCACTTCCGCCTTCTATTGGGGAGTCCATTTTACTTAACATTACTGTATCAACGGCACCTAACAACATTACAAGTGCTATTTCTACAAATATTGGTCTAACTAGTGACTTTAATTCGTCTTTTAATCCAAGTGCTTTAGTTTCCATTTATATTATTTAAAATTTCCGCCAAAAGTATTTAAGGTGTTGATAATTAGTGTAAATATATAATTAAATTGAAGTTAAAAATTACAGATGCTTGTTCTTTAATAATTAATTATTCAGTTTATTCTATATCTTTGCCTAAAAATTTGAAAAAATGAATTCAAGATACGAATTATTAAAAAATATTTTAAAAAATAGAATTTTGCTTCTTGACGGAGCAATGGGTAGTTTAATTCAAAAAGTTGGTCTTTCGGAAAATGATTTTAGAGGCGAACGTTTTAAAAATCATCCTGTTCAACTTAAAGGTGATAATGATATTTTAGTTTTAACTCGTCCTGATGTTATTGCTGATATCCATCGTCAATATTTAGAGGCAGGTTCTGATATCATTGAAACTGATACTTTTAATGCTACTGCTATTTCGCAAGCTGACTATAAAATGGAAGATTTTGTTTATGAAATTAACAAAACTTCCGCTCAAATTGCTAGAAACGAAGCTGATAAATTTTCAACTCCTGAAAAACCTCGTTTTGTGGCTGGTTCAATGGGGCCTTTAAACAAAACAGCTTCTATGAGTCCTGATGTTAACGACCCTGGTTTTAGGGCTGTTACTTTTGACCAAATTGTAGAGGCTTATTCTGAACAAGTTAGAGGTTTGTTAGATGGTGGTGCTGATATTTTATTAGTTGAAACTATTTTTGACACTTTAAATTGTAAAGCCGCTTTATTCGCTATAAATCAAGAGTTAGAAAAACGCAATATTGATAAATTTCCAATAATGGTTTCGGCTACAATTGCAGACAAAAGTGGACGTACTTTAGCTGGACAAACTATTGACTCTTTACTTTATTCTGTTTCTCATATTGAACTATTAACCATTGGATTAAATTGTTCGTTTGGCGCTCGAGATTTAAAACCTTATTTAAAATCTTTGGGTAATAATTCTCAATTTTTGATTAGTGCTTATCCTAATGCTGGTCTTCCTAATCAATTTGGTCAATATGATCAAACTCCTGATATTATGGCGCAACAAATTCAAGAATATCTCGACGAAGGTCTTGTTAATATTATTGGTGGTTGCTGTGGAACAACTCCAGCTCATATTAATGCAATGTCAAAAATTTTAGGAAGTGGTAAAATTCATTGTCCCAAGGATAATGAACATAAAATGCGTCTTTCTGGTCTTGATCCTTTAATTGTAACTAAAGAAAATAAAGAATTCTTCAATGTTGGTGAACGTACAAATGTTGCAGGCTCTAAAAAATTTGTTCGTTTAATTTCTGAAAAAAAATACAACGAAGCTCTTGATATTGCAAAAGCTGAAGTTGAAGCCGGTGCTGATATTATTGACGTCAATATGGATGATGCAATGCTTGACGCTGAAAAAGAAATGGTTACATTTTTAAATCTTCTTTCTGCTGAACCAGACATCGCAAAATTGCCAATTATGATTGACTCTTCTAAATGGAATGTTATTGAAGCTGGGTTAAAATGTTTGCAAGGAAAAGCTATTGTAAATTCTATTTCTCTTAAAGAAGGTGAAGAAAAATTCTTAAGTCATGCAAAAACTATAAAAAAATATGGTGCTGCAACAGTTGTTATGGCTTTTGACGAAAAAGGTCAAGCTGATACTTTTGAACGTAGAATTGAAATTTGTTCACGTGCTTATAAATTATTAACCGAAAAGATTAATTTTAATCCTGAAGATATAATTTTTGATCCAAATGTTCTTGCCATAGCCACTGGTATTGAAGCTCATAACAATTATGCTTTAGATTTTATTAAAACTGTAAAATGGATAAAAACAAATCTTCCATACGCTAAAATTAGTGGTGGAATTAGTAATTTATCTTTCTCATTTAGAGGTAACAATCCTGTAAGAGAAGCTATGCATTGTGTTTTTCTTCATCATGCAATTGCAGAAGGTATGGATATGGGAATTGTAAATCCTTCTACAATGATGAACTACAACGATATAGAACCTGAACTTAGAGAAAAAATTGAAGACGTTGTTCTAAATCGTCGTCCTGATGCAACAGAAATTCTTGTTGAATACGCCGAAATTGTTAAAGCAAAAGCTCAAGGTATTAAACATGAAAAAGTTACTGACGAATGGAGAACTAAATCTGTTGAAGATCGTTTACAATATGCTTTACAAAAAGGAATTACTGAATTTTTAAACACCGATATTGAAGAAGCTCTAAATATTTATCCACGAGCAATCGACATTATTGAAAAACCTCTTATGAATGGAATGAATAATGTTGGTGAACTTTTTGGTGCAGGTAAAATGTTTCTTCCTCAAGTTGTTAAAACTGCGAGAGTTATGAAACAAGCTGTTGAAATTTTAAGACCTTCTATCGAAGAAGAAAAGCGAAAAAATGGTCAAGAAGGTTCTTCGGCTGGTAAAGTTTTGATGGCTACTGTTAAAGGTGATGTACATGATATTGGAAAAAATATTGTTTGTGTTGTGATGGCTTGTAACAATTTTGAAGTCATTGATTTAGGTGTTATGGTTCCTAGCGAAACTATTGTTGAAAAAGCTATTGAATTAAATGTTGATGCAATCGGTTTAAGCGGATTAATTACTCCTTCACTAGATGAAATGATTAATGTTGTTAAACTTCTTGAAAGTAAAGGTCTTAAAATTCCTGTAATGATTGGAGGAGCAACAACTTCTGATATTCATACATGTGTAAAAATTGCTCCTAATTATTCTGGTACAGTTGTTTACGTTAAAGACGCTTCTCAAAACGCTTACATTGCTAATATGCTGATTAATAAAGATAAAAATTTTATTGATAATCTTAAAAAGCACCAAGAAAAAGTTCGTCAAGATAATTGTCAACAACAATCTAATTTATTGACACTTAAAGAAGCTCAAAATCGTAGTTTAAAACTTAATTGGGACAATATTTCTATTCAAAAACCAAATACTATTGAAAAAAATGTTTTAAAAGATATTGATTTAAACATTTTGGTTCCATACATTAATTGGAAAATGTTGTTGATAGCATGGAAATTAAAATCAAATTCTCCAGAAGCTGAAAAAACACTTTCTGATGCAAAAATTATTCTTAAAAAAATTATTGATCAAAAACTTACAAAAGCAAATGCTATTTTTCAAATTTTACCAGCAAATAGTTTTGGTGATAATGTTAAAGTTTTTGACAATGAAAAACGTTCTAATTGTTTGAGTGAATTTCATTTTCCGCGTCAATTAAAACCTGAAACTGATGGAAATTGTATTTCTATGGCAGATTATATTGCTCCTGAAGGTAAAAACGATTATTTAGGATTTTTTGCAGCTACAACAGGTATTGGATTAAAAGAATTTACTGATAAATTATTAGCTGAAGGTAACGACTATGAAGCTATTATGATGAAAATTTTAGCTGATAGACTTGTTGAAGCTTTAAGTGAATATTTACACGAACAAATTCGAAAAAAATATTGGGGATATAGTCCAAACGAAAATCTTAATTTAGATCAATTAATTAAAGGTCAATATATTGGAATACGTCCTGCAATTGGTTATCCTTCTACACCATTACATATTCAAAAACAACAAGTGTTTAAATTATTGAATGTTACCGAAGAAATTGGCATTACATTAACCGAAACTTTAGGAATGTCTCCAGCTTCTTCTGTCTGCGGTTTTTATTTTGCAAATCCTGAGGCAAAATATATTAATGTAAACAATTAGTTTAATTTATTATAATAATCTACATCGCCATAAAATCTAAATATTTGATTTTATGGCGATTTTTTATTTTA
>JAKSUC010000108.1 GCA_024413595.1 Bacteroidales bacterium | reverse complement strand
TAAAATATGATTTGAAATAGTAATTAAAGATAATATTATAGAAAATCGTAATATAAAGATATATAATATTTTAAAAGGTTTAGAAAATAAAACTTCAGTTTCTCAATTATCAAATAAAATCAAAATTGGAAAAAATAGTCAATGCAATATATTTTGTTATACAATATCATTAGAAACAAAAAAATCAGCATTTCAAAATTTATACACCACAATTGATTTAGGAGAAAATAGCACAATAAATTATCATAATTATGAAAATATCAATGACAATTCATCATTGATAAATCAAGTTATAATAAATACATCTGAAAATAGCAATGCAAAATCCACAATGTCGACATTAAATGGAGGAAAAATTCAAAATATACTTTATGCTCATATAAATAAAGGCGTAAATTTTGAAGCTCCTGGATATTGTATGCCTAAAAACAATCAAAAAATTGACAATCTGTCGTTTATTACTCACGAAAAAGGATATAGTAATAGCAATCAAAAATTTCGTTGCGTAGCTGATAATAATAGTTTTTCAAACTTTTATGGATATGTAGAAGTAGAAAAAGATTGTCAGAAAGTTGTTGCAGATCAGATAAATAATAATATTTTATTAAGTTCTACTGCAAAAATAGAAAGCAAACCACAATTAATAATAAATGCAGACGACGTTAAATGTAGTCATGGTTCCACAACTGGACAATTAAACAAAGAAGCTATTTATTATATGCAAACACGCGGAATATCAGAACAATCTGCAAAAAATCTTTTAATTGAGGCTTTTATTAATGATATTATAAACGAAATTGACAATAAAGAATATGGAGAATTTTTAAAAAACAAAGGTTTTAATTTATTCTAAATTATAACTTTTTAGAAATTCTCTATTATTAAATATAAATTTATGGACATTGAATTGATAAGGGAAGAATTCCCTATATTAAAACAAAAAATATACGGAAACAAACAATTAGTATATTTAGATAATGCAGCTACTACACAAAAGCCTAAATGTGTAATAGACTCAATATCAAACTTTTACAGTGTATTTAATAGTAATATTCATCGTGGAGTTCATTATTTAAGCGAAAAAGCAACCGAAATTTACGAAAATGCACGTTTAAAAGTTCAACAATTTATCAATGCCAAAAGTAGAACAGAAATCGTATTTACCAAAGGAAGTACAGACGCACTCAATTTAATGGCTTTTTCGTTTGGAGAAGCATATATAAAAGAAGGTGATGAAGTTATTGTTAGCGAAATGGAACATCATAGCAATATTGTTCCATGGCAATTGATGTGTCAACGTAAAAAAGCAGTTTTAAAAGTAATACCATTTGATGATAATGGCGAATTAATATTGTCTGAACTTGATAAATTAATTAGCGAAAAAACTAAAATTGTTTGTGTTACCTACGTTTCAAATACACTAGGAACAGTAAATCCTATAGAAACAATAATTTCAAAAGCACATAGTTTTGGAATTCCCGTTTTGATAGATGCAGCGCAAGCAATTCAACACACAGCAATCGATGTTCAAAAACTTGATTGCGATTTTCTTGCTTTATCAGGACATAAAATATATGCAGAAACAGGAATTGGTGTTCTTTATGCTAAAGAAAAATATCTAGACGAAATGCCACCTTATCAAGGCGGAGGAGATATGATAAAAACAGTAAGTTTTTCTGGTAGCACATGGGCTGAACTTCCATTAAAATTTGAAGCAGGAACTTCCAATTTTGTAGGTGCAGGTTCGTTGCATACTGCTCTTGATTATGTAGATCGTATTGGTTTAAAAAATATTCAAAATCACGAAGCAGAATTGCTAAAATACGCAACTCAAAAACTTGACGAAATTGGAAATATTACAATTTATGGACGAGCAAAAAACAAAGCAGCTGCTATTTCGTTTAACGTTGACGGTGCTCATCACTACGACGTTGGAATGATACTCGACAAAATGGGAGTTGCCGTTAGAACTGGTACTCATTGCACAGAACCTATTATGCAACATTTTGGTATAACTGGAACTGTTAGAGCTAGTTTTGCTCTTTATAATACATTTGAAGAAATTGACATTTTGGCTGAAGCTGTGATTAGAGCTAAAAAAATGTTGTGTTAAGAATATTTGTAGTTAAAAACTTTATTAACTATGACAATAAACGAAATAGAAGATCAAATAATAGAAGAATTTTCTGTATTTGACGAATGGCTCGACAAATACGAATATCTAATTGAACTTGGAAACAATTTAGATATTATTGACGAAAACAAAAAAACTCCTGATAATATAATTCAAGGATGTCAAAGTAGAGTTTGGCTTGATGCAAGTTTGTCAGAAAACAAAACTATGATTTTTAAAGCTGATAGCGATGCAATTATCACAAAAGGTATTATTGCATTATTAATCAGAGTTTTCAATAATCAAACTCCTGACGAAATATTAAAATCAGACCTTTATTTTATTGATGCAATAGGACTTAGCGCAAATCTATCTCCTACTCGTGCAAATGGTTTGTCGGCTATGATTAAACAAATTAAATATTACGCTTTAGCATTTTCAAAATTAAATAGTTAGTATCGTGGATAATAACAATGCAATGCCTTTGATGGCTATTGAGTCTAAAATTATTGAAGTTTTAAGAACTGTTTACGACCCTGAAATTCCAGTAAACATTTATGACCTGGGACTTATTTATCGTATCGACGTTGACGATGATTTAAATGTTGACATTGACATGACTTTAACTGCTCCTAATTGTCCAATTGCAGACGAAATTTTTATTGATGTAAAAACTAAGATTGAAGGTATTCGCGAAATTAAAAGTGCAAAAATTAATCTTGTTTTTGAACCTGCTTGGAATATGGACATGATGAGCGAAGAAGCAAAAGCTCAATTAGATTTAGATTAATAATTATTGTGTAATACCAATTTTACGGGTAGATGGTCTGAAAATCCATCGTTATATTTCATACCAATATAAGTTCTTTTTGGTTTTGGACCATCAGCTTCGTATTCAACTAAAAAATCTCGAATAATAGTTTCTGCATCATCTTTACTACACACTATTCCATCTCCATTTAAAAGTCCACTCGAAACTATTATTTGGTCTAAAATATCATAACTTCCTTGATATTTATATGTCCACATTTTTTTCTCTTTTTGCATATAATATGCTAAATTATAGAGATTTTTAGGAATTATTGTATCATAATTTGTTAACGCTCCTAAATAAACATTTACCGACTCGTCAAATGGCGTATCGTTAAAATCTCCTATACAAATAATTTTAGAATTAGAATTTGTATTAAAAATTGAGTCGGTTTTATGTTTTAATGTTTTTGCTGATGTATTTCTTAAAATATTACTTTGCGCATAACCACTATATCTTGATGGCCAATGATTTACAAAAAAATGAAGAGTATCACCAAAATCTTTTGCTATACCTTTAACATATATTATATCTCGAGAATGATAACTAGGATCTGACTCAAAAAATATTGATATTGCATTAGTTTCCAACACTTTAAAACTTTCTTCTTTATACAAAAAAGCAACATCAATACCACGACGATCTTGTGTTTCGTGATAATAATATTTATATCCAATTGTTGAAAGTGGTGTAGTATTAATAATATCTTCTAAAACATTCTGATTTTCAATTTCACAAACTCCAATAATATCAGGAAATTTATAATTATCAGCCGATGCTATCACTTGCCAAATTCTCTTTTTTTTGGTTTCGTATCTTGAATGTGTCCAATTTTTCATTCCCGTTGGCGTAAAATCTGAGTCTTCATTGTTTTCACTATCATATATATCAAACATATTTTCTAAATTATAAAACATAACAACAAATTCTCGTTGATATGATAGCGACTTATGGACTACTGAACATCCACAAAATATTATACATACTAATAAAATTATTAATATTTTGTCTTTCATGTTATTTATATTATAAACAATTGTAAATATATATAAATCTGAGATTAATAACTAAAAAAACAAGAGAAAAATAATTAAAAATATTATTTTTTTTGTACATTTGAACAAAATACACTTAATCTCTATTCATAATCAATATGATAAAAAACTTAAAATTAATTTTGTTTCAAATATTATTATTCACCTTTAATAATTGTTTTTCGCAACAAAATTTGATAGAAAATTTTGTTAAAAACAACTTTTTGAAATCATCTCAAAATAATTGTATTTTAAAAAACGATACATTATTTATCGAAAATTATCTCTCTTCTATTAAAATAGCTACTTTTTATAATAAAATTGACTCTACTGAAAATTTTACAATATCTGCAGATATACAACAAATTAATGGCGAAAAAAATATTGGACACGGAATTGTTTGGGCTGGAAAAGGTATCAATAATTGTAATATTTTTTTAATAAGTAATAATGGTTATTTTTGTATTGGTAAAAACCAAAATAATAAATTTTCACCTATTTTAAATTGGCAAAAAACAACTGCTATTAATACCTCATCAAAAAATCAAAAATTAGAAATAACACATACTCAAACATATACATTATATAAAATTAACAACAAAATAGTATATACAAGTTCACGAACTCATATTTTTGGAAACGAATATGGATTTGCTGTTCGTAAAGGAATAAAGATGGCTTCTTCATATTTTAATATAACAAAAATAACGAACAACAATTTATCATCAAAACAAACATTAAAATCAAATATCAATACAAAATATGCAGAAATTGCACCAATAGAGTCGTATGATGGACAAAAACTATATTTTGCACGCACATTCAATTCTGACAATATTGGAGACGAAAACGATTGCGATATTTGGATGTCAACAAAACAAAAATCTGGCGAATGGAGCAAAGCTATTAATATACAACGTCCTTTAAATAACGAATTTACAAATGTTGTTTTTTGTGCTGACTCAAATGCACTATATATTGAAGGAGTTTATAATAAAGATGGTAGTCACAAAACAGATTTTGGTATTTCTAAAACAACACAAAAAGAAGATGGTTCGTGGAATATTCCTCAACAAATAATGATAAAAGATTTTTATAACAAAAATTTCCATGCCTCATACACTTTTAATCCTGACAAAAGTGTTTTAATAATGTCGGTAGAAAGAAATGATAGTTATGGAAATCTAGATTTATATGTTTCGTTTAAAAATTCTAACAATACTTATTCTACTCCGCAAAATTTAGGACCAATAATTAATACAAAATTAGAAGATGGAACTCCTTTTATTGCGTCAGATAATCGTACTTTATATTTTAGCAGTTATGGACACAATTCGATGGGAAGTTCTGATATTTTTATGTCGCGAAGAACTGATGATACTTGGCAAAATTGGACAGAACCTATAAATTTAGGACCTGAAATTAATACTCCTTTTTGGGATGCGTATTTTTATATTTCAAATGATGGAAAACGCTATTATTCTGTTTCTTCTAACGAACTTGGAAACGAAAATATTTATACTTTTGAATTACCTGAAGAATTAAAACCTCTAAAAAATTATTATGTTTCTGGTGTAATAAAAGATAAAAAAACTCATAAACCAATTTCTGCAGAAATATTGGTTATAGATAATAAAACAAAAAATCAAATTGTAAACACAAAAACAAATAAATCAGGATACTATTCATTAGAAATTAATAATCCGTCAGAATATACTATTAAAATTTGGACACAAAATTCATATCCACAAACCTATAATTTAGATATAAATCCAAACAAATTTGATTATACATTAAATGCAGAATTGTCGATTTTTGAAGTTGGTTCAAAAGTAACACTAAACAATGTATATTTTGAACGCTCAAAAGCAACAATTAACAAAAAATCATATCCTGAACTTAATAGATTATACAATTTTTTAAGTAAAAATCCGAATATTTATATTCAAATAAATGGCTACACAGAACCAGGAATTGGTAATTTACAAAATTTAGCCACAGCACGCACAATGGCTGTAAAAAATTATCTTGTTAAAAGAGGAATAAATCCACAAAGAATTACTTGTAAAGGTTTTGGTGGAGAAAAAGCGTCTAACAAAACAGGTGACAAAAAAAGAGTGGAATTTGTAATAATCAAGAAATAAAATATTTAAAAATAGAAGTTTTAACCTTATGAAAATCAAAAATAAAAAAGGAGAAAAAATAATTTTCTCCTTTTTTACTATAATTTAAAACGCCACACCATCAACCGTATAAACTATAGGTTTTTCCACTCAAATTTGTTTTAACATAAACCTCACGAGAAAATTCTTCAGATTTATCGGTTTTGAATGATATTGAAATAATTGCAGAGTCGTTTTTAGAGATAGTAGATTTATCAATTTTTGCTGTTGTACATTCACAAGATGTAAAAATTGTATCTATCATAGTTTAACAAAAAAAGCTTTACAAATATTTGTAAAGCCTTTTATCTTTTTTGAAAGCAAATTACAATTTTGCCAATAATAATATTGGATTATCTTCTGCTCCAATATTATTTAATATATCAATTTGTTCTTGGGTTAAATATTTAGTTTTAGTTATTTTACTAGAATATGGTATTCCTCTTTTTGATAGGAATTCAGATACAACTATATCATCAGAAGGTTCTAGTTCATATACAAAATAATTTTGATAAACAGCAATTGGAATTCCTAATGTAGGAAACTCTTCCATTGGTACAAAAATATAGTCGTCATATATTACGTTACTATTTTTATCAATAAAATATCCTTCAGAATCATCATTACCACACTTTTGTAAAAAAACATATTTAAAATTATTTGTTTCTAAATAACCACCATTATAATAATTTTTTGTACTAGAAGATACCAAATCATTAAAAGATTGAATAGTGTTGTGATCACATACATCAAGTTTTGTTGGAGTATAATCTAAAAAGGCATAAGGAGATATTAAATTGCTTTCATATTTAAATATAGTATCATTAAAAGGAACAGAAATAAGAACTTCTCCCTCTTTTACTTTTTGAAATAACCTATGATCTGCTGAAAATCTCAAACGATTATTATCATCATAAATATCGGTTGAAATAATATAACAATCTTTATCAGTTTTAATTATTGCTTTTTGATACAATGGACTTTCTGAATTGAATAATGAGCTAAGACTATAAAACAAATATCCGCCAGGAATACAAACAAAATCAATACTTGGAAATATTATTTGCCTGTCTTCAATAAAATTTCCATATTCATCATACTTAATTATTTTATTATCTTGTAGAACAACCAATTGATTTGTTTCATTGTCAAAATCTACAGCATACACATGCGAAATTTCACCTGGTCCATTTCCTTTAATTAATTTTTTTATAAACTTTCCATTTATATCAAATATAGCTACTGAACCTGTTTGAGTTCGCTCCAATACATAAATACAATTTTTTCCAAATAATACCCGTCCAAAATCAATATAACTATCATCAGTAGAAGTTTCTAATTTGATAACTTTTACACTATCAAATGGTAGTGAATCCCAATGCGAAACATTCTTTAAATCAGTTAAATTAATTATATCAATGTTGCTATTATCTTGATTATTTTTTAATGAAGAAGAGCAAGAAAATAATAGTAGACTAAATAATATAATAGGCAAATATTTTTTCATCTTTTTGATATTATATTGGTGAAGATTAAAAAACCTTCACCAATAATTTAGCATTTAATTGTTTAACTTTAATGTAAAAAAGCTTTCAACATTTCAGCTGCTTGTTCAGCTGTCATCTCTACTCCGTTCCATTGTATTGTTACAGATGCAGAAGTATCAGAATTATTTTTATTCTTTTCACGTTCCCATTCTGCTTGTGCTGCAATACTTGCACTATCATTTTGAGTACTATATCCAGCATTAGCTGAAGTATTTACTCTATTCTGAGTTTTTGAAGAACCACCATTTGCATCAAAATATATAGTTATACTACCACTTTTATTAGAAGGTGTTTCTTGTTGAGCTAACGCTATCATTTCAATATCATCAATCAATAATTCACAATTATTGACATCTATATTTGCTTTTTTTACGCCAATAGAACTTGCCACTATTATGGCTACAAAAATAAAAATTTTTTTCATTTCAGAAATTTATAAAATTAATAATTTATTTTATAAAACCGCGGTTTATATAATTATTGTTTAAGAAAAGCAATTATAATCTTTTGAGTCACTAGTAAATTCAAAATTTTAAATCTTTTTTCTTAGTTGTTAACACCGCAAATATAAAATACTATTTTGTATTTTCCAAAAAAAATGTGAAGTTTT
>JAKSUC010000107.1 GCA_024413595.1 Bacteroidales bacterium | reverse complement strand
TAGTATTCCCCCAGCTCGGGGAAAAGTTTTTTTCATTTTTTTAGTATTCCCCCAGTCCGGGGAAAAGTTTTTTTCATTTTTTTAGTATTCCCCCAGCTCGGGGAAAAGTTTTTTTCATTTTTTTAGTATTCCCCCAGCTCGGTGAAAATTTTTTTTCATTTTTTTAGTACTCCCCAAGTTCGGAAAATTTTAATCTTTTATTTTATTCAGTTTTCCCCCGACTCGGAAAATACTTATGTTTTTTTTCGGACTAAATTCCCCCGACCGGGGGAATTTAGTCCGAAAAAATTAATTTACGATTTTATTCGATAAAAAATACTATCAAAATATCTCTGTTTTATGTTGAAATATATCATTTTACAAAATTATTTAATTTATTTTCAAAAAAAATAATTTTTAAAAATGGCTCTACACATATCTATAAATGCGATTTTTGATAATATGATAAAAAAATCTAAAAATTATTAAAAAAAATATTAAAAAATATTTGTTAGTTTTAAAAATATGTATTATCTTTGCATCTTTAAAATAAAAAAATAAAAGACAACAAAACGAAAGCGTAAATCCGAAGCTGATAAACAAATTAAATTAAGACATGAAAGAAAAGTTCGGTGCGAGTAATTTAGAAGTCGATAGTTTTTTTATCAGACATGGAGATTTGGTAATAAACTAAAAACTAAAAAACGAAAAAAAACAAATTACCAAAAATCCATACAGTTAATTTTATTTATAAACAATTTAAATTTTTTAAGAAAATGAAAAAACAATTTATCAAAACAATGTACATCGGAAATTTAAGTAATGTACAGTACAAAGGATTTGTTAACCGTGTAGAAGACGCTTTAACAAAGGTAAAAAACAATCAATCAAAAAACATGATTGACGCATTTGAACAATCAAATGTAGAGTTAGTTGACGCAATGACGATAGATAATACACATTCTATCACTGTTCAACTTCAAGAAAAAGATTTACAAATTCAAAAACAAGTAAGCAACTTGTTTATGATTAGTAATGCTTTTTCGAAAAGTGAGTTTGCCGAAATAGCACCAAAGGCACAAACAGTATATAATATATTGTCTGTTGTTAAAAATTTGAAAAGTGAAAGTTATACAGCTCGTTTAGGTGCATACGAGTTAGTAATCAACAAACTTGGAGAATTGCCAGAAGATGTTTTAGGTTCTATTTTATTAACAGATTGTTTTACTTCGTTTAAGACTGCTTATACCGAATTAGTTTCGTTGTTGCAAGGTAGAAGTGAATTTAAAGCCATGAGAAAACAACGTCTCGAAATGGCTCGTGCAAAATCTGAGATGGCATTCAGAGGCTTGATTGATTTTATTGATTATTCTTGCCGTATGTTTGGAGCTGATGATTATGCAGATTTTATTTCTAGCTATAATGAAATTGTTATTGAGTCTACACCTAATAACAATAGTTCAAACTCAGAAACTTCTACTAATTCTGAGGTTGATCCTGAAACTGAAGAAGATTGCTAATTTTTAGAGTGTGATTGCAATTTAAGTAAAAGGGGTTTTCTAGGAAAAAAACTTTTACAACGTAGCGGAACATTGCTACTAAAGTTTCAACAATAAATTTTATTTAGAATTTGAGAGACAGGTTTTATTAGTGAAATATAATTTATTAAAACGTACTGAAATGAAAACCGTTAGACTCTCGGTCCCGTTGGGTAAAATCTCAGCGGGATTTTTTTTTACCCCAAAAAAAGAAATCCGCATTACTGCAGATTTCAATAATTAATCAACTTTAAAATTAAACGCATCACTGCGCATTTAAAAATTAAATGTGACTATAAAAAACTAAAAAATACTCGCATCACTGCGGTTTGAAAAAATATAATTGTGTAAATTTAAATTGTTACTAATTTATAAAAAGATTGAGGTACTGGCACTTCAAATTTCATAACTTTTCCTGTGGCAGGATGACGAAATGTTAATGTTGCAGCATGTAAACAAACTCGTTTTATAGGATCTGTTTTTGCGTCGTATTTTAAATCACCAACAACAGGATGTCCTATGGCCGCCATTTGAGAACGAATTTGATTTTTACGACCTGTATCAAGATTTAGTTTTGCTAAAGCATATTTATCATTTTCTTGAATAATTTCGTATTGTGTAACAGCCAATTGTCCGCCATTGTTAGTCCACGAAGAATGAACTTTCAACATTTTATCTTCGGTTAAATAAGATTTAATAACATCTTTTTTACGTTCTGGACTACCTTCAATAACAGCATAATAAGAACGTTCAACAACCATTTCGTTCCAATTTTGACGTAATGTGTCGCGAGCTATCATGTTTTTTGCAAACATCATAACTCCAGAAGTTTTGCGGTCTAAACGATGAACAACAAATATATGACGTCCTCTACCTTGACGGCGTACATACATATTCATAATGTGATATGCAGTATTTTCTTTGTCGCCGTTAGTGCCAACCGACAATAAACCTTCGCGTTTATTTATAACTATAACATAATTATCTTCATAAAGAAGATTAATGTTTTTGTTGAAAAAGCCACCTTTGGTAAGTTTTGGTTTAGGAAGAATTCTAACTTCTACTCCAGCTTTAACATCAAAGTCAAAGGCAGTAGTTCCTATACCAGCCACCACCACGCGACCAGATTTAAGCATTTCTCGCACATTAGTTTTGCTATGGTTTGCGAGTTTCTCAAACAAAAAATCTAATAATTTTGTGTTTTTGTCTGCAATTAATACTATATCATTATTAGACGAAGAGTTATTGTTTTGAGATTGATTACTTGTTGAGTCGTAACCTTTGTGTTTTGAATATGCTTTTTTTCTCATCTTAATATTATTTAACTACAAAACTTTCTAAATAACCTTGAATAGCTTTACGGTCAAGTTTTTTGCCAATAAAAACTAATTTTGTAAATTGTTGTTCGTTAGGCAACCATTCTTCACCATCTTCAACTAAAAAGAAATTTCTTACACTTTGAAAAATTAAACGTTTAGGTTTGCCTGCAATACTTAATATACCTTTTATTCTAAACACGTTTGCCGAATTGTATTGCAAAACACCTTGTATCCAATAAACAAATTTTTGTTCATCAAGACAACCGTTAATAGTGAACCCTTCAGAAACAATGCTATGACGGAAAGAGTTGTTTTTAGCAGGATTTTTTGCAAATGAAACATCGTTGTTGATGTCCATCATATCAAATTTTAATGGCGTAGCATTTGTAAAATCCGTAACAAGTTTTTCGATATTAGTTGCAGTATATGCAAAAGTATCAATGATATCAACTTTAGAAATATCAGCATGACTTACACAAAACAATTTAGCCGTAGGGTTAACAGTTTTGATAAGTTTTTTGATATGTTCACCGTATTCAGGGGTAACGTCTTCAATTTTGTTAAGCAAAATAATATCAGCCACAGCCAATTGACGATGAACTTCAGGTTCTTCCATTGCGCTATCTTCGTAGGTTTGAGCATCGGCTAAACAAATTACGCTGTCGATAATAAATTTTTGACGAAATTCTTCATATCCTACAAAACTATCTATTACGCCAGCAGGATCGGCAATACCAGTGGTTTCTATTAAAAGATTGTCGAATTGGTATTTAGAAGATAATAAATTGTTTAAAGTTTGAGTTAAACCATCGCTCAAATTGCAACATATACAACCGTTGCTTAATTCATACATGTTAGCAATATTGCCAACAATTAAACCTCCATCAATTCCAACTTCGCCAAATTCGTTTTCAATAACAGCAAAACGTTTGTTGGAATATTTTTTTACTATATTGTTTAAAAGAGTAGTTTTGCCCGCTCCTAAAAATCCCGTTAATATGGTTACGGGTATCTTTTCTGTAGAATTGGTCATGATATTATTTTTTTTATAACCTTGCAAATTTGATAATAATATCTATTATATAGAACTTATTTTTATAGATTTAACGTTTTATTATAGTTATTTAGATAAAAACTCTTTTACAAATTCATTTGATAAATAATTATCTTGACTTAAACATACATTTTGTGCAAAGGTAGTGGCAATGTTTAATATTTCTAATATCACCTCTTCTTTAATATCATTAAACAAATCTTTAAATTTTATATTGTTTTTAACCAATCCATAAATAATACCTGCATTAAAATTATCACCTGCTCCAATTGTACTAATAGGCGATATTTTAGGAGCAGTTATTGAATAAATTTTATTTTTGTGTAAACAACAACACCCTTTTTCACCTTTTGTATATATAATCATTGCATTTTGATTAATCTTTTTAATAGCATCAAAAGCCTCTTCTTGTGTTTTAGAACCAAAAATTAAATTAAAATCTTCGTTGCTACCTTTTATAATAGTAGCGTTTTTAATATTGTCTTCAATAAAAGGCAACACCTTAGGCAATTGGGGTAGGTGAGGGGTTCTAAAATTTGGATCATATATTATTATAGTATTATTAGATTTAGCATTATAAATCAAATTTTTCATACCTTCTCTAATTTGTGGCATAATACCATAAAACGAACCAAATAATAAAATATCATTTTCATTAAAGTTAGAGTCAAATTTGTCAACATCACAAGATTTTGGACTACTTTTATAAAAATCGTAATTAGCATTATTATTATCATCTAAAAAAGCTAAAGCTACCGAAGTTTTTTTATTAATATCATCAATAACACATTTAGAGTCAACGCCATTATTTTTTAAAAACTGTTTAATATTATTACCTAAAATATCATTACAAAAGTCAGTCAAAAACAAAGGACTAAGCCCTAATCTACCTAAAGAAACCGAACAATTAAGCACCGACCCACCAGGATTGCCACTAATAGGACGTCCATTTTTAAAAATAATATCGTATACAGTTTCGCCAGAAGTATGTATTTTTACCATTATGATTATTTTTTTAATATTTATATGTAAAAATACGCAATTTTTTTATTGACTAATACATAAACATCGTATATTTGTAGAGAAAAAAAAACGTAGTTAGTATGGCAAAAATTCTTATCATAGACGACGAGCGTTCTATTAGAAATACCTTACAAGATATTCTACAATATGAAAATCATGTTGTAGAATTAGCTCAAGATGGATTTGAAGGTTTAGAAAAATTTCAAAACAATAAATATGATATTGTTTTGTGTGATATCAAAATGCCCAAAATGGACGGATTAGAGGTCTTGTCTAAAATAATGACCATGGGAACTGATACACCAGTTGTAATGATTTCGGGACATGGCACAGTTGATACCGCAGTAGAAGCTATAAAAAAAGGAGCTTACGATTTTATAGAAAAACCATTAGATCTTAATCGTTTGTTAGTAATAATCAAAAACGCTACAGAAAAGAAAGAACATATTGCAGAAATCAAAGTTTTAAAACAGCGATTAATTCATACTTACGATATGGTTGGCGAGTCACCAGCCATAAAACACGTAAAAGAAATGATAGAACGAGTTGCTCCTACAGATGCTCGTGTATTAATTCAAGGTGAAAATGGAACAGGTAAAGAAATAGTTTCGCGATGGTTACATGAAAAAAGTAATAGAGCTAATGGCCCTTTTATAGAAGTTAACTGCGCTGCAATTCCATCAGAATTAATCGAAAGTGAACTATTTGGACACGAAAAAGGAGCGTTTACATCAGCACTAAAACAACAAAAAGGAAAATTTGAAGCTGCCAACGGAGGAACTATTTTCCTTGACGAAATAGGAGATATGAGTTTAGCAGCACAAGCAAAAGTGTTGAGAGTGTTACAAGAAAATAAAATTTCGCGTGTAGGAAGTGATAAAGAAATAAAAATAGACGTTCGTGTATTAGCTGCCACTAACAAAAATCTTAAAGAAGAAATAGCCGCAAATCGTTTTCGTGAAGACCTTTATCATCGTTTAAGCGTTATAATAATACATGTACCTTCTCTTAACGAACGATTAGAAGATATTCCATTGTTGGTAGATTATTTCAACAATCAAATTTCAAATGAATATTGCGCAGCTCCAAAAATATTTACAAAAGATGCAATAGAAGAGCTACAAAAAATAACTTGGACAGGAAATATTCGCGAATTTCGTAATGTTTTAGAACGTTTAATCATTCTTTGTGGAAATGAAATTACAGGAAAAGACGTGTTAACATACGCTTCTCCATTAACATAATGTGTTTGAAAATTGGAAAACGATTTTTTAAAAGTAGTAAACAAGTTTGCCAAAACAAATGTTATTGTTATTGGCGACGTTATGATAGACTCATATTTATGGGGAAGTGTTACAAGAATTTCGCCCGAAGCCCCCATTCCTGTTGTTAACACTACAAAACGAGAATTAAGATTAGGTGGCGCAGCTAATGTAGCCTTAAATATCAAATCTCTAGGAGCAAAACCAATATTATGTTCTGTTATTGGCAACGAAGCACATGGTGTTGATTTTAAACGATTGCTTTTTGAGTCAGAACTTACAGATGAGGGAATTGTAATTGATAGTGAACGTATAACCACTATAAAACATCGAGTTATTTCAGGCTCGCAACATTTATTGCGTGTAGACGAAGAGGATACAAAACCATTACGTCAAGAAATATCAGAAAAATTATTTACAAAAATTGCGCGTTTGGTTTCAAAACATAATTCTGGGGCTATAATTTTTGAAGACTACGACAAAGGAGTAATTACTCCTTGGTTAATAAAAAATGTGGTTTCTTTAGCAAAATCTGAAAAAATACCTATTCTTGTAGATCCAAAGAAACGTAATTTCTTAGAATATAAAGATGTCGACGTATTTAAACCAAACTTTAAAGAATTATGTGAAGGTACAAATTCTGTTATAGCCAAAAATGATTTTCAAGGAATATTCGAAGCAGACAAAAAACTTAGAAAAATTCTTAATCATAAATTTGGATTTATCACATTATCAGAAAATGGAGTATTTCTTTCAGACGGAACAGAATACGAAAGATTTCCTTCAAATATCAGAGAAGTAACCGACGTTTCAGGAGCAGGAGATACAGTTATTGCAACAGTTAGTTTATGTTTAGCAGCAGGTATGGATATGATATCAGCTTCTAAAATAGCTAATATTGCAGGAGGATTAGTTTGTGAACGAGTAGGCGTTGTACCTGTTGACATTAACCTTTTGATTAATAGAATTAAATCATTATAAATGATTTCGCGTTTATCTGATATTGTTGATCTTAACAATTTAGAATTTGTAGCAGCTCATGTTACAGAGGGTTTTATGACAGGACTTCATAAAAGTCCGTTTCATGGTTTTTCTGCTGAATTTAACGAACATCGTCTTTATAATAAAGGAGAATCAACACGTCATATCGATTGGAAACTTTTTGCTAGAACTGATAAATTGTTTGTGAAACGTTATGAAGAAGAAACAAATTTACGTTGCTATATTGTGGTTGACACATCTTCTTCTATGAAATATGCTGGAGTTGGTAATAAATTCAACAAACTTGAATTTTCTGCTGTTTGTGCAGCTGCCATTATTAATTTACTAAGAACTCAGCGTGATGCAGTTGCTTTAAATCTTTTTGATCGTAATATTTATTTTGAATCAGAAGCTAAAGTTTCTACTTTACACGCCAAAATGTTGTTTTCTACTTTAGAAAAAGTTATTTCTGATAAACAAATTTATCCAGAACCCGAAGACGGTTCTATTTCTAAATGTTTACATACCATTGCCGACAATATACATAAACGTTCTTTAGTTTTGATTTTTAGTGATATGCTCGACAATGTATCAAACGATAATTTATTTTCGGGACTTCAACATCTTCGTCACGCAAAACATGATGTTATTTTATTTCATGTTATGGACAAAAAAACAGAATTAAACTTTTCGTTCGAAAACCGACCTTATAAATTTATTGATATGGAATCGGGTAAAACCATAACATTAAATCCTTTAGAATACAAAAATAAATATCAACAATTATCTTCTGAATTTTGCAATCAACTTCGTCAACATTGCGGTATGTATAATATGGACTATGTGGAAGCTGATATTTCTCAACCTTTCAAAAATATTTTAGTGCCATACCTTCATAAAAGAGCTGTTTTTCATTAAGTATTGTTAGTTTTAACAAAATATTCTTATTTAAACTTGAAGTATTTTATATTAGTGCAATTTATAAACATTTCTTCAATTTTTGCACTTTTTTTTACATTCCAATTTGATAAATCTAATGTTTTTAAATTAAAACAATCCCAAAACATATAACTAAAATCAGTTCCATTACTAACGTTCCAAGATGATAAATCTAATGTTTCTAAAT
>JAKSUC010000106.1 GCA_024413595.1 Bacteroidales bacterium | reverse complement strand
ATATCGCTAAAAAATATAATTTAAAAGTTTTTGAAGATTGTGCCCAAGCTCATGGTGCAATGTATCAAAACAAAAAAGTTGGTAATTTATCTGATGCAGGTGCTTTTTCATTTTACCCTGGTAAAAATTTAGGTTGTATGGGGGATGGTGGAGCTGTCGTTACAAACGATGAAGAACTTTATAAAAAAGTAAAAGCATTGGCAAATTATGGTTCAGACAGAAAATATCATCATATTTACAAAGGCACGAATTCTCGTTTAGATGAATTGCAGGCAGCAGTGCTAGATGTTAAATTGCCACATTTGAATGATGATAATAATCGTCGTAGAGAAATATCAAAATATTATCGTGAGCATATTAAAAATCCAGCAATTATATTGCCAGAAGTTTATGATGAACAAGCCCACGTTTGGCATGTGTTTGCTGTTAGAACAGCAGAACGAGATCGTTTCCAACAATATTTAACAGACCATAATATCCAAACAATAATTCATTATCCAACGCCACCACATAAACAGGGGGCTTATGCAGAGTGGAATGATTGTTCTTATCCAATTAGCGAAGAAATACATAAAACAATTATTTCAATTCCAATGTCACCAGTTCTAACGGAAGAAGAAGTTCAATATGTAGTTGAGGTTATTAATGGATATAAATGATACTTCAAATATAGAACAAATTTCTCCAAAAGTTGAATTAATCAATTTGGAAAAACATGGTGATGAAAGAGGTTCATTAATTGCTTTAGAACCAGATATTAATGTGCCGTTTGATATCAAAAGAGTTTATTACATATTTGACACGAAATCTGGTGTAGATCGTGGATTTCATGCTCATAAGAAATTGAAACAGTTGTTAATTTGTACGTCAGGTTCAGTTGATATTGATGTTGAATATGGAACAACAAAGCAAACATATCATTTAGATAATTCATCACAAGGATTGTTAATTGAAGGTCTAGTTTGGCGAGTGATGAAAAATTTCAAAGAAAATACTGTTTTAATGGTATTAGCGTCAGAGAAGTATAGTGAACAAGACTACATTCGCAATTACGACAAATTTAAGGAGATGAATAAATGATTCATCCATTATCAGACGTTCAAAGTAAAAATATAGGAGAAAATACAAATATTTGGCAATTTTGTGTTGTTCTTCCAAATGCAAAAATTGGAAGCAATTGCAATATTTGTTCTCATTGTTTTATCGAAAATGACGTTGTTATTGGAAACAATGTTACCATTAAATGTGGTGTTCAAATTTGGGATGGAATGATTATTGAGGATGATGTTTTTATTGGTCCGAATGTAACATTTTGTAACGATAGATATCCAAAATCCCGGAACAAAAATTGGAAATTAGAGCCTGTAATTATTAAAAAAGGGGCATGTATTGGGGCAAATGCAACAATTTTACCAGGTGTGACAATTGGAGAAAATGCAATAATTGGAGCTGGAAGTGTTGTGACAAAAAATGTAATGGAAAATGAAAAATTTATAAAAAAGAGATAAAAATATGAAAATTTTTGTTACGGGGGCGAATGGATATATAGGAAAACATGTTGTAGATTTTTTGTACAATATGAAAAAAAATATTTTAGCTTGTGATTTTTCAAATTCAAAAATAAATAAAGAAATCAGTTTTATAAATGTTGACATATTAAAAGAAGCTACAAATATAGAATTGTATAAAATGTTAAATGAGCCAGATAATGTCATTCATTTAGCATGGCAAGATGGTTTTAATCATTATGCACAAAGCCATATAGATAATGTAATAAAACATTTTTATTTTTTAAAAAATTTAATAGATTCAGGAGTAAAGTCCATTACCGTTATGGGAACAGCTCATGAAGTCGGTTATCATGAAGGTAAAATTACAGAAAATACACCTTGCAATCCACTTTCATATTATGGAATAGCGAAGAATACTTTACGACAATTACTTTTTGCATATGCAAAAGGTAAGAATGTGTCTATAAAATGGCTTAGAGCATATTATATAACAGGAGATGATTACAATAATCATTCTGTTTTTACAAAATTGTTGCAAGTTACTCAAGAAGGCAAAAAAGAATTTCCTTTTACAAAGGGGACAAATCAATTTGATTTTATTGATGTGAATACTTTAGCCAAAATGATTTCATTAGCATCGATACAAAATGAGATTAATGGAATTATTAATGTATGTTCTGGTGAACCGGTTGCATTAAAAGATAAAGCTGAAGAATTTATAAAAGAATACAATTTAGATATCAAATTAATTTACGGAGTGTTTCCTCCAAGAGAATATGATTCACCTGTTGTTTATGGTGATAACTCTAAAATTATTAAAATTATGGAGAGATATAATGCCTAAAATATCTGTTCTTATTCCCGTCTATAATGGTGGAATTTATTTGAAAAAACTTGTAAAAAATTTACAGGAACAGACTTTAGATGATTTTGAGGTTATATTTGTTGAAGATGGTTCAACTGATGACAGTATGGCTTTTTTAAAAATAAGTGCTAAAAAGGATTCCCGTTTAAAAGTAATTCATAGAAAAGAAAAGGGAGGAACTGCAGTTAAAGGAATAGTTTATGGTTTACCATATTGTAGTGGTGAATATTTCTTTTTTATGTCGCAAGATGATTTAATTGAAAATAATACTTTGGAGAAATTGTATAAAAAGGCAGTATCTACTGGAGCAGATATTTGTGTTCCGGATATGGTGTGGTTTTATGATGATGGCATTGATCATAGTGGCTTATACTATTCAGAAAAGGAAATAACTGGAAAAGAAGCTTTTCTAAAGTCTTTAGATTGGAGATTGCATGGTTTTAATTTGAGAAAAATGGAGTTCGCAAAAAAGATAGGATGGGATGATAAATATTATAACAGTTGTGAATATGCCTCAAGAATACATTATTTTTATGCAAATAAGGTTGTTTTCTGTGATACAAAATTTTTCTATCGGCAAAATAATGTATTATCGATTACAAAGACAAAAGTAAATCCTTTAAAAATGGAAGTTATGTTAACTCAGTTAAGATTATTAGATTTTATGTTGAAAAATAATTTACAGAAAACGAGTAATTTTAAAGATAGCTATCAAACTTTATTAAAAGATTATGAGTATTATTCTTCGTATATCGTATTTAAACAACTTTCTGATGTTGATAAGAAGGTTGCAGAAAAAATTCTATTTGAAGTTCGAAAGAAATCATTAATATTTGCTTTCAAATGCAGAAAAATCAGTTTGATAAAAAAAGTATTAAGATTGTTTTTTAGAAGAGTTGGAAAAATATCAGGAAAGATAAAAAAAGAATACAATATATGGAAAAAACTCTCAAAAAAGCAAATCTATAAAAAGAACGATAGCAAGAAGCAAAGATTTTATTTTAAATTGAATGAGAAATTAAAATCAAAGGGTGTTGTTCAGGCGGGAAGTGAAGCTGATTTTTATTTTACAACAAGACTTGCAAAAAAATTAGGTTGTCAAGTTGGTTTTGGGACATATTGTGGAGAAAATGTTGTCGTAGGACATCCAAGGTCTGAAATTGGAAAGTTCTGTTCAATCGCGGCAAATGTAATTATTGGTGCAGGCGAACATCCTTTGAATTATTTATCTACATCTCCATTCTTTTATAGAGAAGATTTGGGATTTAAAAAAGGTTTTTGTGAAGTTTTTTCAGATCCTGTTAAAATTGGAAATGATGTTTGGATTGGTGATAATGTTTTTATAAAAGGTGGGATAGCGATTGGTGATGGCGCCGTTATTGCCGCTGGAGCAGTTGTCGTTAAAAATGTTCCTCCTTATGCTGTTGTTGGTGGAGTTCCTGCTAGGGTCATAAAGTATCGTTTTTCGGAAGATATAATTGAAAAATTATTGAAACTGAAATGGTGGAATCTTGATGATGAAATTATAAAAAGTTTGCCATTTGAAGATGTTACATTATGCGTTAGTAAATTGGAAAAACAATAATGACTAAACTTACATTTGTTTGTCCTTGCTATAATCATGAAAAGTATGTGTTAGATTTTTTGAACAGTTTGTTAAAACAGACAGATTCGAATTGGGAATTGATCATTATTGATGATTGTTCGTTGGATGATAGTGTTGCCCGAATAAAAACCATTCAGGATGATCGAATTAGACTGTTTCAAAATAATTTTAATCAAGGTATTAATGCTAGTTTTTCAAAAGGCATAGGTATTGCAAATACAGAATTAATTTCTTTTGTAGCTTCTGATGATATGTTGTATTCTGATTATGTTGAAACGATGTTTGATATGTTTGAGCAAAATCAAGAAATAGCAGCTTGTTATACACCTTTATCCCATATGAATTTACAAGGAAAATTGTTATCTACAAGTACATCTCTACCAACAGATAAAAGTGAAATGGAAATTTTTGCTCAAATGTTTTTGAATGAAAATTTACTGCCTTCTCCAGGAATGGTTTTCCGGAAGTCAATATTAGCTCCTTATTTACCTTTGAATAGTGGTATGTTTCAGTATTCAGACTATCAAATGCATTTTTATTTATTATTTAAAAATAAAATAAAATTTTTGGATAAAGCTCTTGTTCAGTATCGGATATCCCCCAAAAGTGCTTGTGCTCGTTCACCTGAGGCTATCTTGCGTGAGGATATAGAAACTGAAGAATTGATGAATACAGTTCTACATTTAATAGGAAAAGATAAAGCAAGTTTCTTAAAATATTTTGGTGATTATTCCCTTATTAACAATAATGAAATTTATGAAGAAACAATTCCTTTTTGGTTTGGAAGATTGGCAATGGCATCTCCTATTGCAGCTAGGCAAAAATGGGGACTAAAAATAATTAGGGATTTTATTGCATGTGAAGATCACATGAAATTTCTCCAGCAATATTATAATTTTTCCTATAAGGATTATCTAGGGTATGCTTCGCTGATTAGTGCATCAAGTGATCAAAATTCTCAAACAATTCAAAAATATAAACAAAAAATTAAAAAGCTGAAAAAAATTAGATTTATGTTGGTAATTATTTGCTTGATAATGGGAGTGTGTCTATGTCTTTAAAAAAAATACCCATCTTTTTCACATTTGATAATAATTATGTTGAGCCAGCAGCAGTTGCTTTTTATTCTTTATTAGACAAAGCAAAAGAGAATGTTTTTTATGAAATGTATGTTTTACATTCAGATATTATGGAAGAAAAGCAGAAATTTTTAACTGACATCGTGCATAAAAAAGGAAATGCAAATCTGACATTCGTTAATACAAATGGATTTTTGGATGAATTTTGGAATAATGGTAGTTTTAATTTTAAATCATCTAATTCGACTTTTACGGTTGATACAATAGTAAGGTGCTTTGGATCTAAATTCTTTCCACAATATGAGAAAATTATTTATTCAGATGTCGATGTGATTTTTACAGATGATATTTCTGCTTTGTATGAAATTGACATGTCAGAAAAATATTTAGCAGGTGTTAAAAATCCTTTTTCAAAGTATAGCCGACATGAACTATCTCATTTAAAACCAGAACATTACGAAATATTAAAGGATAAATATATTGCAGGTGGCATTTGGGTTATGAATCTCAAAAAAATCAGAGATGATAATCTGGAAGAAAAAATGGTAGAAGTGATTAATGATAAGACCATTATAAAACGTTGGAATGATCAAGATATTGTAAATATTGCTTGCGGAGGTAAAATTGGTTTTATTCCTTTAAATTACATATCGTATCCATATTTAATTGATTTATTACAAAATCCAAAATTTACGAGTGATTATACAAGGGAAGAATTATATAATTCAATAATTAATCCAAAGATTATTCATTTTGCAGCGAGTAAACCTTGGAATTCTGATCCAAAGTATTCGAATCTATGGTGGACATATTTTTATTACTTGGGTTTAGGGAAAACAAAAATATTCAAGGAAATGCCATCAAAAGAAAAAATTAAATATAAGAAATACAAAAAATTATTTTTAAGTTCTTTGGTAGTAGTAGTTGCATTGATATGTATCATCATTTTTGGTTAAATCACACGTTAATATGTGGTAAGTAAATTATAATTTATGAAAGAAATTTTATGTGTAATATTCCATTAATTTCTGTTTGTATTTGTTGTTATAATCATTCAGAATTTTTAGATTTTTGTATAAAAAGCATTTATGAACAAGATTATAAAAATATAGAAATTTTAATATTAGATGATGGTTCATCTGATAACAGTGTTGAAGTCATAAAAAATTTACAAAAAGATAGTCCAATAAAAATTACTACTATTTTTCAAGAAAATTCTGGATGCATTGGGGCTAACTTTAACAAATTATTGGATCTAGCCTCTGGTAAATATGTGTCAATAATATCTGCTGATGATGCCTTATTACCTAATGCTTTTTCTAAAAAAATAGAAATTATGGAAAAAGATGATAATGTGCAATTTGTAATTAATTCACAAATTCAAAGTATTGATGAGAATAATAAATATTCTTTTGATGTAGTACCCACTATGCGTTTAGACAAAATAAGCGAACCATGTGCAGAAGATATTTTAAATTTAGAATTTAATGACATTCATTCTTACTACTTGCAAGGATCTGTTTTTAGAAAATCAATTGTTGATGCTGTCGGACGTTTTGATGATGATATGATTGCTGATGATATTGTATTAAGAACTAAACTTGCTAGATATTTACAAAATCATCCTCAAATGAAATTTGTAACCTTACACGAAAAAGCTTGTCTATACAGACAGCATACGAATAATGTTAGTAAAAATTCTTTTAGACAAATGAAATCCGTTCTACAGTATTTTGAGAGATATTGGCCAGATAGAGAAAATTCAAAAGAGTTAATTGATTGGTCAGCAGGATTTTTAAAAAAAGAACCTTTAGAAAAATGGTATGATTTTTTTAGTATTAACAAAAGAAGTCTATCCCTATTGAAAGAAAAAGAAGTCCTCAACTTGATTTGTAAAATTACATATACGGATAATGTTTTGATAAAAATCCCTTTTATATTGGAATTAAATAAGCGTAAGAATTTACTAACTCGAGATAAAGAAGTTTCAATCAAAATTTTTGGAATAAAATTTAAAATTAACTATAAGAAAAAGAGAAAATGATTTTTGTTAAGTAATATCAAAAAAGAATTAAAGATTTTCGATATGTGCTTGATATTACTCAGTCATGGCTAGAGTTGATGCTTACGACAAGTCCCTTTCTCGTTATGTCTATAAAGAGGAATTATTAAGGGAAATCAATTAGAAATATATTTTTTAGAGGATATCTTATTCTGCGCAGAGAAATTCAGCATCGTCATTTGAATTTGAAGCGGATTGCTCTAAGCTGTTTTGGTAAGTTGCTAAATCAACAATTTCATAGTTTGAACTATCTTCAAGTAATTTTGAAAGAAGATCATTTGTATCAGCATGACCGGAACGATTACCAAAATATTCGCCGATGATTGGCATGTTTAACATATACAAATCTCCAACGGCATCTAACATTTTATGGCGAACAAATTCATCTTTATAACGGAGACCGTCTTTATTGACGATTTCATTATTATCAACCAAAATAGCATTATCTAGAGAACCACCACGAGCTAGACCAATAGAACGTAAATATTCAATATCTTTTAAAAATCCAAAGGTTCTTGCTCTACAATACATATTTTTGAAATTAACGCCAGAAAAGTTTAATGATGCTTCTTGATGGCCGATAATTGGAGCAGGGAAGTCAATTGAAAAATGCATTAATAATCCAGACTTGTTTGGACGTAATTCTACTGATTTATCAGCTGATTCAACCTTGATATTCTTTAAAACTTTAATTGCTTTTAGTGGAGCATTTTGAACGTGTATTCCTGCACATTCCATTAAAAAAATAAAAGGAGATGCACTGCCATCCATTACAGGAGTTTCTGGACCATCTATATCAATTTTCATGTTTGTAATGCCCATAGAATGAATGGCTGCCATTAAATGTTCAATCGTAGCAACACGAACTCCTTCGGCATTTCCAACACACGTGCACATACGTGTATCAACAACGTAATTATGGTGTGCAGGAATAATGGCATCTTTTCCGTCAGCATCCGTTCTGTGAAAGACTATACCAGTATTTACTTCTGCAGGTTTTAACGTCATAGAAATTTTATTTCCTGTATGAAGACCAATACCTACGCAAGAGATTTCATGTTTTATTGTTTTTTGTTGAAAAATATCCATTATTTCAGTCCTTTATAAACTTTCTTAGTTTAGACTTTTAGCATACTTTTGGTAAAGAACAAATCAATTAATGTTACAAAATATTACAATAATCGTTTGCTCCCGCATCAATCTTTTGTAAGGTTCTCTTCATAAAAAAACTCACTAACAAAATACTGCCACTTTGAAGGGGAAGACAGTTTTTAACGAGCAAACTTGTTTGCGACTATAAAAACTGCAAAAGGGATGTTTTGGGTATAATGGATAGAAATTTGTTGCTCGCTTCGCTCGTCCCTTCGGGACCGCCTGTCGGCGTCATGAACTTCGTTCATCCCCCTAGCATGTGGGTAATAATAAGGAATTTATATTTTCCTGTTCTTAAAAAGAAAAAAGCCCGCGGA
>JAKSUC010000105.1 GCA_024413595.1 Bacteroidales bacterium | reverse complement strand
TAATAGCTTATGATAAATATTGGGATTTAGTTAGTCGTGAAAAAACAATCATTAACGAAAAAACTAAAAAAGCTAGAGAAGAAGGACGTGAAGAAGGAAGAGAAGAAGGTAGAAAAGAAGGTCTAGAAGAAGGTAGAAAAGAAGGACTAGAAGAAGGTAGAAAAGAAGGACTAGAAGAAGGACGAGAAGAAGAAAAAATAAAAAATGCTAAAAAAATGAAAACCAAAGGATATTCTTTTGAAGATATTTCAGAAATTACAGGTTTATCAATTGAAGAAATTGAAAATATATAAAAACAGAATATTAATAATTTTTCTATTTTTTTTAATTCAATAAATAAATAACCTTATGAAAAATAAAATTACAAATGTGCTCGCAATTGGCACTTCAATAATAGGACTTTTGCATATTATCGCCACTTATACACCAGTAATTGCAGGGAAATTAACAACTTTAGATTCTAGTGTACAGCATGCTTTTTTGTATATGAGTCTTATGTGTGGAGCTTTGCTTATACTTGGAGGCATTGTTACAAAATTTTTAAACAAATATGTGGATGAATATAAATTTCTAAAATCACCACTTATTATAACACTCGTAGTATTAGCTATCGATGGAATTCTTGCACCATGTTTTATGCCTAAAAATCCTTGTTCATGGGCAGTTTTTTTGTTAACATTACCTATGTTGTTAATTAATATAAAAAGGAAATAAAAGGCGTTGATAATAAAAGAATTTGACATTTTATATTCAAATTCTTTTATTTATTTAATTCAAAATTATTATTATAAAAATCACAAAATTTAGCAATTCCACATTTTTCGCATTTAGGATTTCGTGCAGTGCAAACATATCTTCCATGAAGAATTAACCAATGATGAGCTTTGTTAATAACTTTATTATCAAAGCCTTCTTCTAATTGTTTTTCGGCTTGAAGTGGATTTTTTGCTTTTTTTGTGAGTCCAATTCTTGCAGAAACTCTAAAAACATGAGTGTCAACAGGCATCACATTTGCTCCATATAAAACAGAAGCTACAACATTTGCTGTTTTTGGACCAACACCAGGTAAAGTTTGTAATTCTTCAACTGTTTTTGGAATTTCTCCATTAAAATTATCTACTATAATTTTTGCAGACGCTAAGATATCTTTAGCTTTTGAATTAGGATAAGAAACTGATTTTATATAAGGTAGAAAATCTTCAAAATCAATATTATATAAAGATTTAGCGTCAGGAAAACGACTAAATAATTTAGGAGTTATTTCATTTATTCTTTTGTCGGTGCATTGAGCCGAAAGACGAACTGCAACTAAAAGTTGAAAAGGACTATTATATTTTAGTTCGGTTTCTGCATTAGGCATCGTTTTTAAAAAATAATCAGTAATATTTTGATATTTAGATTTTTCCATAATTAAGCAATATCATCATCACAAAGATCAATAATGCGTTGTCTAACAATTTGAGCAATTTCTTCTGGTTTAAGATTCCCATATTCCTCAAAATGAATAGGTTTACCAAAATAAACTTTAACAGGACAAGGTTTTAAGAAAAAACCTTTAGGACTTAAATTGCTCATACCAGTTAATCCGACAGGAACAATAGGCACTTTCATCATTAAAGCCATTTTAAAAGGTAATTTTTTTAATTGTTGAATTTTACCATCATCAGATCTATGACCTTCAGGAAAAACCAAAAGCGAAGCCCCCGTTTCTCGCATATAATCAGCAGCTTTTTCAAAAGTTCGCAAACTTGACATCATACTTTTTCGATTAATAGGTAATTGTCCATATTTTCTGATAAAATAACCGTAAAGAGGCCATTTAAAATGATGTTCAGCTTCAATACCAAAAGTAAAATTTGGTAAAAGCGAACCAACTAAAGGAACGTCAAAAAAGCTAACATGATTTGGCATTATAATACATTCAGAATTTTTGTCTAAATCAGGATGATAAACAGATTCTACCTTGATAAACAATATTTTAAATAGACGTTTTAAATCGTTTTGACATTTTTTAAAGACTATACGTTTGTCTCTGAAAATTACTCTAATAATATTAACTATAAGTATGTAAATAACAGCCCAAAATAAAACTGTCCACATGTATATAGAAATAAAAAAATCACAAATAAAATTAAGTACTTTTTTTAGCATAATTTTTATAATTTTACAACTGCAAAATTAAATAAAGATAGGTGATAAAAAAAATGCTAATTCAAAATAGAAAATTCATCATAATTATTTAACTTTGGATATGATTATAAATAACAAATATTGTAATGGAAAATAATAGAAAGATTTCATTGATAAACACTTGGTCTGGTATTTTTAGGATATTAAGTTATCTTGTGGCTGCGTCAATTATTTTATATTCATTGCCAAAAGATGGAAAATTTAAATATGAGTATCAAAAAGGTAGTCCATGGAAACATGAAAATTTGATAGCACCATTTGATTTCGCAATTTATAAAAGTAATGAAGAATTAGAAGAAGAAAAGCAAACTTTAAAAAATGATGCTAAACAATATTATATAAAAGATAATCAAATACAAATATCAAAATGTGATAAATTTTTATTAGATTATAATAAATTAGCAATACAAAATTCAATAAAAATTGACACTATAAATAAAATAACTATTGAAGGAAAAAACTTTTATCATGATTTAAGAACAGTTATTTTTCAAGCTCTTTCTGATGTTTATACAAATGGAATACTAGATAATGAGTCGTTACAAAAAAATATTGAAAGAGGAGAAAAAATAATATATATAAAAAATGAGAATATTACAACACAAAAAACTATAAATGATATATTTACAACAAAAACAGCTTTTGTTTATATTCGAGATCGTATAAGAACTTTTATTTCTGAAAATTTAAGTAAACATAAAGACGAAGAGATAAAAATTGGTAATCAAATGTTAGAAAATTTAAGTCCAAGTCAATGGCTAGAAATTAATTTAACATTTGATGAAGCCACAACCAACAAAGTTTTAGACGATAATATATCAAACATTTCGTTAACGCGAGGAATGGTTCAACAAGGTCAACGAATTATTTTTCAAGGCGAAATGGTTAATGAGGAAGAATTTAGAATTTTAGAGTCGTTGCGAAAAGATTATGAACAAAGTGATATTGATTCTGGATTTAATTATATATTTTTAGGTCAATGTATAATCTTTATATTATTATTCGCTCTGATTTATTTGTTTTTAAGGACATTTCGCCGTGAAATATTTTATCAAACCAAATATTCAATTTTGATTTTAAGTTTGATAACTTGTATGATTGTTGGTATTAGCTTAATAATCAGATATAATCAATTTAGTATATGGCTATTACCATTTTTATTATTACCAATAATAATCAAAACATTTTTTGATACACGAACAGCAATATTTTTTCATATAATAGCATGTGTAGCAGCAGGTTTTGTTGTCCCAAATGCTTTTGAATATTTTATAATGCAATTTATTCCAGGATATTTTTTGTTGATAACATTTGAACAAATTAACAGAAGAAGTCTAGTATTTAGAACTTCATTTTTATGTTTTATTTTGTATTCACTTGTATATATTGGATTTGAATTAATGCATAATGGAAATTTTAAAGATATAAATTGGGAAGATATCTTTTATTTAGGAATAAATAGTATTCTATTATTGTTGGCATATCCAGCCATTTATTTCTTTGAAAAAATATTTGGATTGTTAAGTGACGTAACTTTAGTAGAATTAGCTGATTCAAATAGACCATTACTACGCCGATTAGCACAAGAAGCACCAGGAACTTTTCAACATTGTATGCAAGTTGCAAATTTGGCAGAAGCTGCTATATTCAAAATAGGAGGAAATCCTCACCTTGCACGTACAGGTGCTTTATATCATGATGTTGGAAAATTAACATCTCCTATGTATTTTGTTGAAAATCAAGTTTCTGGAATAAATCCACATGATAAAATTGATCAACTTAAAAGTGCTGAAATTATTATAAATCATGTTATTAAAGGAGTTGATGTTGCTAAAAAATATAAATTACCTGTACAAATTATTGATTTTATAAAAACTCACCATGGAACATCAAAAGTGATGTATTTTTATAAAATGTATCAAAATGCGCATCCTGATGAAGAAGTAGATATAAAGAAATTTACATATCCAGGACCTCGTCCATTAAACAAAGAAAATGCAGTTGTAATGATGGCTGATGTAATTGAAGCTGCATCACGTACTCTAAAAAAATATGATACTCAAACCATTGGCGATTTAGTTGAAAATATCATAAATGGTCAAATTTCTCAAAAACAATTTGACAATACTAATCTAACATTCAGAGATATAGACACTGTAAAAGAATTGTTTAAAGAAAAACTTAAAAATATTTATCACGCAAGAATTGAATATCCAAAATAAAAAATAATTCAACTCAAAACACTCTGAATTATAATTATTGGTTGAAAATGATTGAGAAAATTAGTATATTTCAGTTAGTTATAACCCAAAAATAAACAACATTTTATCTCAATAGTCGAAACTTTAAAATTTAAAAATTCTAATGTTTTATTTGATAAAATCTTTACCAAATATTGAAAAAATAGATTTAATAAAAAACAGACAAAAAATTATTTTTGTCTGTTTTTAATAATATAAATTATTCAATTACAATATGTTGCGCATCTGTAATTTTTTCGCAATAACAACATTTTAAAGCAACAGGACGTTTTGAAACCACTTCAAATTTTGTAATCATAGGTTCTGAATTAGTGATACATTTTGGGTTCATACAACGACTAATTCCACAAATCATATCAGGAAGTTGTACAGAACGTTTTTCAACAACTTCATAATTTTTTATGATATTTAAATTAGCATCAGGTGCTAAAAGAGCTATTTTATTAATTTCATTATCTTCAAAAAATTTGTCTGATATTTTAATAATTCCCTTTTTTCCTAATTTTTTACTATCGAGATTAACACCCACAGTTATTTGATTATCAAGATTTTCAAGGTTTAGAATTCTAACAACTTTAAACAAATCATTTGCGGGAATATGATCTATAACAGTACCATCTTTTATGGCTGTAACTTTTAGTTCTGATTTATCCATAATAACTTATAAATTATTATTAAACAACTATTATTTTTTTAATCCTAAAACAGTAGAAATAACAGCTTGACGCGCAAAAACACCATTTCTTGCTTGGTCAAAATAATATGCTTTAGGATTAGAGTCAACGTCTTGACTAATTTCATTAACACGAGGCAATGGATGAAGAATTTTCATAGTAGGTTTTGCATTTTCGAGCATATAATTGTGCAAAACATACATGTCTTTAGTTTTTTCATATTCCATTAAATCAGAAAATCTTTCACGTTGAACACGAGTCATATAGATAATATCTGCTTCTGATATAATATTAGTAAATTGTTCATGTTCATAATATTTCACACCTTTTTTGTCAAGATAACGTTTGTATTCATCAGGCATTTTAAGTTTTGGATGAGAAATAAAATGAAATGTAGGATTAAAAGGAGACATTGCTTGTAAAAGAGAATGTACAGTACGTCCATATTTTAAATCTCCTACCATAAAAATATTGATATTATCTAATCTACCTTGTGTTTTTTTGATAGAATACATATCAAGAAGAGTTTGCGTTGGGTGTTGATTAGCTCCATCTCCAGCATTTATTACAGGAACATTAGCCACTTCGCTAGCATATCTTGAACTTCCTTCAAGTGGATGACGCATTACAATAAGGTCACAATAATTAGACACTATTTTTATTGTGTCTTTTAAAGTTTCTCCTTTTGATACACTTGAAACATTAGGATCGGAAAAACCTATAACTCTGCCACCCAATCGATTAACAGCACTTTCAAAACTCAATCGTGTGCGTGTTGATGGTTCAAAAAATAGAGTTGCAACCACTTTTCCGTCGAGTAAATGTGGTTCTGGATTATTTTCAAATTCTTCTGCAATCTCTAATATTCGCAATATCTCATCGGTAGAAAAATCGGTGATTGATATCAGACTTTTATTTTTCATTGCGTTTATGTTTTGGATTTAATTATTTACATAAAAAAAAGCCACTTCTAAATAAAATGAAGTGGCTCATTTAATAAAAAATGCTTTTTTCATACTGAATTTCAGTATGCTAACAACCTTGATACAATGACCAAAATACTGTTTCATTTTTTATTAATTTTTATGCAAAGATACAAAAAATGAGATATTATTATGTTGAAGAATTGTAAAAAAAATCTAAAAACTTTTTTTAAAAAATCTGCTAATCAATTTTTCAATTTTTTTTTATAATTTCGTCAAATTTTTAAAAAATAGCATTATTTAATTTTTAGAAATAATACTGAACATGATTACTTCATTATTATTAGCTTTTACAACATTAATTTCAATAGTATCATTTCGAGAGAATAATAATATTTTACCATATTCTCTTCAACGTCCTGAATGTTTCGACAAAATGAAATTTAATGCCTATTTGGTTTGGTATAAACGTGATTATTATAGACTTATATCATCAGGTTTTATTCATGGCGATTGGTGGCATTTGATTTTTAATATGATGACATTATACTTTTTTGGTTATAATGTTGAAAATTATTTTATTACTATTTTTGATGTAAATTTAGGAAGATTTTTATATGCTTTAATGTATTTTTTAGCGATTGCAATTTCTTCTTTATCAGATTTATTTAAATATCGCAATATGCATTATTATAATGCAATAGGAGCATCAGGAGCTGTTTGTGCTGTTTTATTTGCTGCTATATTATTTAATCCAAAAATGGGAATTGCATTTTTCTTTATTCCGATACCAATTCCTGGATTTATTTTTGGACCATTATTTTTGTTGTTTTGTCATTATATGGCAAAAAAAAATGCAGATAATATAGGACATTCAGCACATTTTTGGGGTGCTATTTTCGGATTTTTGTTTCCAATATTGTTGTATCCTAAAATTATTTTTCATTTTCTTAATCAGTTTTTTTAGAATGATGACAAAAAATAAACTTGCAATTTTTGATCGCGATGGAGTTATTGATGATAATTCAAAACTCTATTATATTTATAAAAAAGAAGATTTTATATTTAATCCTGGTGTAAAAGAAGCAATGGCTTATTTTACTAAAAACAATTATAAAATTGCTATTGTAAGTAATCAAAGTGGCATTGCTAAAGGTATTTACACTCTTGAAGATATAGAAAATTTGCATAATTGGATGAATGAAGAGTTGAAAAACTTTGGGGCTATTGTCAACAAAATTTATGTTTGTCCTCACCATCCAAATTTTTCAAATTGTTTATGCCGAAAACCATCGCCTTTAATGCTTGAAAAAGCTATGGCTGAATTTAATGCTGATTTTGAAAGTTCGTTTTTTGTTGGAGACTCCGACTCGGATGTTGAAGCTGGAACAAAAGCGGGAATTAAAACTTTTAAAGTTAAGCATAATGGAAATTTGTATAATCAATTGTTAAATTTTGGCTTAATTCAATAATTAATCTAAATCTAAAATGTTAGAACGTTCATCTCAAATATTAATTAACGGCAAATTTTTCCCTAAAAATAATTGCGAAACAAATTTATTTAATAGTGCATTTTCTAATGGAGAATGTGTTTGGGAAATGTTCCATACCAATGCTAGCAAAATTTTGTTTTTTGAGTCGCACATCGAGAGATTGTGTACTGCTATGAAATTTTTTGGTATGGAAATTCCTTCAAAATTTTCAAGAGATAGGCTTTTGTTGAAAGAAGAATTAACAAAACTTTTAGTAAAAAATAAAACTTTTAAAGGAGGAAAACTATTTTTATATGTTTATAAAAAAGATTTTGAACAAAAAAGTATTTTTAATACGATAGATTATGCAAGTATGGTGGTTCAATTGTCATCGCCATTATATGAAATCAACAAAACGGGACTTACACTTTCAATATACAATGAAATTACAAAACCTAAAAATCAACTTTCTAATTTTCAAACACATGTAGATAGCATTATTAAAAAAATGGCAATAAATTATGCGCAAAAAGAGCGAGTTGATGATACATTAATCTTAAATTCTGAAAATCATATAATAGAGTCTGCCATTCATGGTAATATATTTTTAGTAAAAGATAAAACAATATTAACACCTTCATTAACAGAAGGTTGTGTCAACGATGTTATGCGCGAAAATGTAATTAATATTTCAAAAGAATTGGGCTATCAAGTAGAAGAGCAAACTCCAATAACACAAGAAGTTATACAAAATATAGATGAATTATTTTTTGCATCAACAAATTGTGGAATAACGTGGGCAAGTGCATTAAAAAATCGTCGCTTTTATCATAGTGTTGTACAAAATATTTTTACAAAAGTTAATGAAATTTATATGGAGTAGGGTGGGAGTTATTTTTGTTGATACGCAAAAAATCTAATGAAAATAATTAAAAGAACGATAATTGTGTATTCAACCTCTTAAATTGTAGAACCATTAAATAAAAATAAATTTTCATAACTATCAAAATAGTACCACATGGGCATATCAGAATATCGCGCAATAGGTGGTAATACTCAGCTATTGTTCAACTAAACTTTTTGCCTTGTAAAAAACAAGTTTATGGGTTTGATGTGAAAAACGAATACCAAAAAATAGTTTGTAAATAATAAAATTATTTATATTTTTGCCTAAAACCTTAAAAAGCAATAAAACAATGCCATCAGAAGGACTTTTCGAAAGATACATAAACTTT
>JAKSUC010000104.1 GCA_024413595.1 Bacteroidales bacterium | reverse complement strand
CAAAACAATTATTTAAAAAAGTAGAAAAGTTTATGTGAATAATTTATAATTTTGAGAAATTTATTATTATAATTTTATAAATAAAAAGCCGAGTTTATTTCATTTGAACTTAAACCATGAAATAAACTCGGCTTATCAAATACGTCTTATAAACGTTTTTTTTAATAGAAATTATGCTTGTGAAACTTCAGAAGGGTCTTTGATAATAGCAGTTTTTTCAACACATATATCAACGTTTTCTGAAATGGTTAATATTATAGTAGACTCAGTAACAACTTTAACAGTACCATGAATACCACCTAAAGTAACCACTTTATCTCCTTGTTTAAGTTCATTTCTAAATTGAGCAAGTTCTTTTTGACGTTTGCTTTGGGGACGTATCATAAAAAAATACATAACAACAATAAACAAACCTAACATAACAAACATACTCATACCACTTCCTTGAGTAGGCATACCAGCACCTGCACCAGTAGCTGCAGCATCTTGTAATAAAATGTATAAAAAATTCATTTATTTTCTTATTTAATATTATTAATAAAATTTATCTATTCTTGATCTTGAACTTCACCTGTAATAACAAGTTCAAATATTTCATTGTCCTTGCAATTAGAAAACAATTTGATAGTTTTATATTGAGTACCAGATTTATTACTGCTATCAAATCTAACACGAATAGTACCTACATTGCCTGGAGCTACAGGTTTTTTGTCGTATTCAGGTATAGTACAGCCACATGAAGTTTCAACTTTTGAAATTATGATGTCTGCATTACCTACATTAGTAAATTTAAATTCAGTACTCACTTGTTCACCTTCTAAGATTTTACCAAAGTTAAAAATACAAGTATCAAATTTAAAAATACCTGTGGCTAAAGAATCATTATTGCTTATGTTATTTTGAGGATTATTTGTAGAATTACAAGCCCCAAAAATTGTAAATAAAATAGCAATAATAAATAAGTGTAATTTTTTCATGATAGATAATAATTATTCGTTTTCGTTATCGTCAGTAGGAATATTTGCCACTTTGTTAATTTTCTTTTGTTCACGAAGAATATTAACAATTTTATCAAGCACGCCATTAATAAAAACACAACTTTTAGAAGTGCTATAATTTTTAGCTATTTCGATATATTCGTTGAAAGTAACCTTTAAAGGCACTTCAGGGAATTGTTCAATTTCACAAATTGCAGTTTCAAGAATAAGAATATCAAAAAAAGCAATACGTTCGATGTCCCAATTTTTAGTGTTTTCACTAATTATTTGACGATATTGCTCATTTTTAGCTATAGTACCTCTAAAAAGTTTAATACCAAAAGCTTTATCTTCAGGATTTTTAAACATAGGTAAAAGCGGATAAGACGCTTCATAACCAATTTTGAATTTACTAATAGAACGTAAAACCATACTAATAATAAATTCAACCGAATCAATCCAATATATACTTAAAGTTTCAAGAGTTTGATACAACAAATCACACTCACAAACAATTTGTTCGTAAAAAAATGCAATAATTTTTTTATCTAAATCATAAGAAGATTTGTCGGCACTCATATATTCAATAAATTGTTCACTTTCAGACAAATCTTTATAAAGACGTTTAATAAGTTCAGGATTATTATTCCACGAAAGTTTATTTTTTTGAATATGTTCTGCGAGATTTGTGTTTTCGCGAAATTGTTGAATAAGTTTATTATTTACGAACCTTAAATTAGGATTTAAATCGTTTTCGGTAGGTAATAATTTTTGTTTAGCTGCCTCGATACGGTTTTGAGCATAATCTACCACTTCGATGCCCAATTGCATAAGGAAAAAATAAAGGTCATAACTTCTTTGAATACTATAATTCAATTCTTTTTCAGATTTAGCAATATCTAAATCGCCACCTTGATAATAAGAATATATGGTTTGAAGAACCTTTATTCTAAGTATACGTCTACTAATCATTTTGTTAAAGAACTAAAAAAATCTTTTATAATCGGCGCAAATTTAAGAGAATAATTTGGATGTAAAAAATTATTGTGAGTAATTAAAAAGTTAAGAAATTATTTAATTACAGAAATTTCTTGAATAAATTATAATGACAATAATAAATCAAAAATGATAGCATCAATAATTACTATGAAATAAAAAAAGAAAGTATTATTTTTTAACATTAAAAAAAAACTTATCTTTGCGTCGTAAAATGAATAGAAGTATATATTCAGATTACACAAATTTAAATACAAAAAAAGAATAAAAAAGGGAATACCTTATATTTATAATTGAGTATGAATTCAGAAAAAATAACTAGTGAAGTATTAGCCAACGTAATAGTTGCAGCCATTAAAGAAAAAAAAGGCGAAAAAATAACAAAATTAGATATGCGCAAAGCTGACGGAAGCATTTGCGACTATTTTGTAATTTGTCAAGCTGACAATCAACGTCAAGTATTAGCAATTGCCGATGAAATAGATGATTATGTAAGAGAAAATGCCTCAGAAAAACCTTTACACATTCAAGGAAAAGAAAATGCAGAATGGGTACTACTCGATTATGTAACAGTAGTAGTTCATGTATTTTTAGATAAAAGTAGAGAATTTTATCGTTTAGAAAGTTTATGGGCTGACGCTGAACGTACAGATTATCCAGATGAAATTTTAGGCAAATAAAAACCTTTATCGAAAATGAACGAAAATAAAATACCACAAAAGCCCAATAATCCTATGGGCAACGACAACAAAAAGCCAAAAAGAAGCAACGCTCTTTTCTTTTTATTTGCTATTGTTATATTTTTAATAATAGCATTACAGTTTTATAATCCTTCAGGAAGTCCTGAAACAATTTATTGGGACGACATGAAAACCATGTTGACAAATAAAGATATAAAACGAATTGTACTTGTTAATAAAGAAAAAGCAGAAGTTATATTAAAAGAAGATCGATACAATTCTGACAAATACAAATATTTAAGAGAAAAAAAATTCCCAATAGATGGACCACACTTTTATTATAATGTATCTTCGCCAGAATCATTTCAAACAAGATTGAATGATATTCAAAAAGATATACCAGAAGACGAAAGAATATTATTTGAAAGTGAACGCAAAACCGACTATATAGGAGAAATATTTGGATGGTTGGCACCATTAATCTTTATAATAATTATATGGATAGTTTTATTCCGTAGAATTGGCGGAGGTGGTTCTGGTGGAATATTCAACTTTGGAAAATCTCGCGCCAAAATGTTTGATAAAGATGAAAATTCAACTAAAATAACATTTGCCGACGTTGCTGGACTCAAAGAAGCCAAAACAGAAGTAACTGAAGTTGTTGACTTTTTAAAAAATCCACAAAAATATACCAAATTAGGAGGAAAAATACCTAAGGGTGCATTATTAGTAGGTCCTCCAGGCACAGGAAAAACATTATTGGCAAAAGCTGTAGCTGGAGAAGCAGAAGTTCCATTCTTTTCAATGTCAGGTTCTGACTTTGTAGAAATGTTTGTTGGAGTAGGTGCATCACGCGTAAGAGATTTGTTTGCACAAGCAAAACAAAAAGCACCTTGTATAGTATTTATCGACGAAATAGATGCAATAGGTCGTGCACGCGGAAACAATTTAAACTATCACAACAATGACGAACGGGAAAGTACATTAAATCAATTACTTACCGAAATGGATGGTTTCGAAACCAACAACGGTATAATAATGATAGCAGCCACAAACCGTGCCGATGTATTAGACCCAGCTCTATTGCGTGCAGGACGTTTTGACCGTCAAATAATGATAGATTTACCAGATTTAAACGAACGTGCCGAAATATTTGCAGTTCACCTAAAACCATTAAAAGTTGACACAAGTTTAGATATAAATTTATTAGCAAAACAAACACCAGGTTTTTCAGGTGCAGACATTGCAAATGTATGTAACGAAGCAGCACTAATTGCAGCAAGAAATAATAGAGAAGAAGTAGGGAAACAAGATTTTCTAGATGCCGTAGACAGAATAATAGGTGGTCTTGAAAAGAAAAACAAAATAATAACAGATCAAGAAAAACGAACCATAGCATATCACGAAGCAGGACACGCAACAGTAAGTTGGTTATTAGAAAATGCAAATCCTTTGATAAAAGTAACCATCGTACCTCGTGGTAAAGCTTTAGGTGCTGCATGGTATTTACCAGAAGAACGTCAAATTACAACAAAAGAACAAATGATAGACGAAATGTGTTCTTTAGTAGGAGGACGAGCTTCAGAAGAAGTTAACTTTGGAAAAATATCAACAGGTGCATTAAACGACTTAGAACGAGTAACAAAATTAGCATACGCGATGGTTTCTGTTTATGGAATGAGTAATAAATTAGGAAACATTAGTTACTATAATTCTAACGATGAATATTCATTCCAAAAACCATATAGTGAAAAAACAGCAGAATTGATAGACCAAGAAGTAAAAGCATTATTAGACGAAGTTTATCAAAAAGCAAAAAATATAATTATCGAGAACAAAGAAAAATTATCACAACTAGCTGAAATATTATTAGATAGAGAAGTGATATTTACAGAAGATGTTGAAAAAATCTTTGGAAAACGAAAATTTGCGAACAAAGCGCAAGAAGAGGCGTTATATGGTATAAATACCATAAAACAAAGTTTACCAACACCTCCTCCATTTCATGATGAAGAGTTAGAAAATAAATCGGACGAAAAACCTAAAACTAACGAAAACGAATCATCAGAAAATACAGAAAGCGAAGAGGTGAATGTATAAAAAAAAACATAGATAATAGTTTGAACATATTATCAAACTATTATCTATCAAAATAATAAACATTTAACTTTTAACTCTAAAACATTAAGATTATGGAAGATTGGGTAAAATTAGAATCATTTGATCGTCCTCACCAAGCCGAAATACGCAAGGTGATACTCGAACAAAACAACATTAATGCAGTAGTAATTAATGCTAAAGATAGTCTATTTTTAATAGGAGAATATGAATTATATGTTCACAAAGACGACGAAAAAATGGCTCATGCCATAATAGAAGAATTTCAAGGACTTACAAAAATAGACTCATTTATATTACGCAAACCTCTAGAAGAGTTTAAAGACTTTTTACTAAGTAAAGGAATAAACTCTTCTATAAAAATATGTAGCAATCCTCGTTATGTATTAGACAATTACGAATTGTATGTGTCATCAGACGACATAGAAAAAGCAATGCCATATATAACAGGTGAAAAATTAGAAGGATGGTCATTACTAGAAACTTGTTTACGTACACGACAAACAAGATTTAGAGTAGAACTTTTAGAAGAAAAACACATACCAACAATAGTTATAAAAAAACGCGACGCTCAATATATGAAAGCTGAAATAGACATTTATGTTAAAACAGCAGATTTAGAAAATGCACGTCAAGTTATTAATGATTTAATTGGTTGGATTAAAATAGAACAATATCCAATGCTACATAGAGCTGAAATTCGTGAAAACCTATTAGGAAATCATGGTATCAGATCAATAATAGTTAAAAACAATAACGAATATGAACTATATGTAGAATGTAACAACGAAGAAAAAGCAATAAGCATAATCAACGACAAAAAAGAGTGGAAAAAAGTTAACACATACAATTCACAAGTAGAAGCCGATTATGCCACAGCTCTATTAGAAAAATATGGTATTGAAGCTATTTCAATAACAAGGCTAGACCGAGATTTTATGTTTGACGTAGACCTTTATGTTGAAGAATTCAATGCCGAAAATGCTAACGAAATACTAACAAATATAAACATAAAGTGAAAAAGAGTAATTTACTCACAAGAATAATTACAGGGGCTATATTTTTGGCTTTAGTAATATCATCATCAATATTTAGCCCCTATATTTATTTAATAGTATTTGGGATTTTTACAATAATTGGAAATCTTGAATATTATAAAATGTGTAATGTCAAAAACACATTTCCTCAAAATTATAGTGGAATAATTATATCAATAGTATTATTTGCTTCTCTATTTTTTATATCTGCAGGATTATTAGAAATCAAATATTTACTAATAACATTAACATTGATAAGTATAGTTCCAATTATAGAAATATATCGTAAAAAAGAAACGCCTTTAAACAATTGGGCTCAAACTTTATTTGCTATATTATACATAGCATTACCATTTGGTCTATTAAGTAGACTCCTATTTATAGGAGACTCTCATCAATTTACTGGTAAAATATTAATAAGTTTTTTTATCTTTATTTGGGTATCAGATACAGGTGCATATTGTGCAGGTTCATTATTTGGAAAACATAAACTTATACCAAGAATATCTCCTAAAAAAACAATAGAAGGACTTGTTGGAGGAATAATATTTACCATAATAGCAGCAATTCCAATTTATTACATAACAGAAATTTTTACACTATTAGATTGGATAATTATAAGTTTAATATGTGTAATATTTGCAACATTAGGAGATTTAGCTGAATCAATGATAAAACGCGATGCAGGAATAAAAGACTCAGGGAAATTATTACCTGGACATGGAGGTGTATTAGACCGTTTTGACAGTGTTTTATTAGCTGCGATACCAGTTACTACATATTTATTTTTAAGAAATTTAATTTAAATAATAACTATATATGATACACAAAGAAGGATACTTAACCATTTTAATTGTAATAATATTTATAATAATAGTAAATTATTTATATTTCCATTTTTTAGGAGAATATAAAATACCAGGATTAATACTACAAATAGGTTCAATATTTTTATTAGTATTAGTATTACAATTTTTTAGAAATCCAGAACGCAAAATTGTAGAAAATCCTTACGAAATATTATCACCTGCAGATGGTGAAGTTGTTGCTATTGAAGAAGTATATGAACCTGAATATTTCAAAGACAAAAGAATACAAGTTTCTATATTTATGTCGGTATGGAATGTACATTCAAATCGCTGGCCAGTTTCGGGAAAAGTTGTATATTTTAAACACCACGATGGCAAATATCTATTGGCTGCACATCCAAAATCTTCAACAGACAACGAACGAACCACAATAGCAGTTCAAACTGCTGATAGCACAGTGATTATGTTTCGTCAAATAGCAGGATTTATGGCTCGTAGAATTGTTGCTCCTATCAACGAAGGTGATACAGCAAAACAAGGAGAACAATTTGGATTTATTAAATTTGGCTCTCGTGCTGATATTTTTTTACCTTTAGGTACTAAAGTTTGCGTAAAACTTGGTGACCAAGTTAAAGGTGGATTAAATATTATTGCTGATATGCCAAATGTTAGATAATTTATTAAGAATTAAGAGTTTGATTATAATCTGGCTCTTAATTCTTATTAATGTTTAATCAATAAAACCTTTTACTTTAGAATATAGTTCTTGATCTGCACGGTCAAGAATATCATTTGTAACAATTGTATCAAAATATTTAGATCTTGAAATTTCTTGTTCTGCTTTATTAACACGTTTTTCTATTTCTTCAATTGAATCAGTAGCTCGATTAATAAGTCTATTTCTAAGTTCTTCTACAGAAGGAGGTTGAATAAAAATAGAAATAGCATTATTTCCAAATATCTTTTTAAGATTTATGCCACCTTCTACGTCAACATCAAAAATAATATTATTACCTTTATTAAAAATACGATCTACTTCACTATTTAAAGTTCCATAATAACGTCCTTGATAAACCTCTTGCCATTCAACAAATTCGTTTTGTGAAATACGTCTTGTAAAATCATCAACAGATAAAAAATAATAGTTAACACCATCAATTTCACCTTCACGAGGCTGACGAGTACAAGCTGAAATTGAAAATTCTAATCTTAAATCAGAATTTTTCATTAAACGATTTATTAAAGTGGTTTTTCCTGTTCCCGAAGGAGCCGAAATTATAACAATTTTATTCATGGTTTTTTCTTTTTTGCAAATATGCAAAAGAAATAAATGTTTGTCAACAAAAAAACGATAAATTTGATTTTTTATAAATAATTATAATTTAAGAAATTTAAAATACATTATCTGCATTTAAAATTTAGTATTCTATTTAACAGAAAATCATAACATTAAAGTTTTCAAAAAAACACATTACAATGACCTATTTTTTGATAAATCCAAAAGAATAAAAACAATTAACAATATTTGTTATTATTTATAATAATTCGATAAAATAATTTTGTTATTGTAATCTTAAGCAAGATTAATGATTAAAAATAAAACTCTATAGCTTATAAAAAAACTCAATTCATAATTTTTTTATGTATCTTTGCAATAAATAATTAAAAATTACTATGGGCACATTTGTAAATCCAAGCATTGAGAATTTTGAAAAAGACTTAAAAAATAATGTATTTGTTGACAAATCTCTTTTAATGAAAGAATTAAATAGAATTGTAGACTCAACAAATTGTTATCTCTGCGTATCTCGTCCACGACGCTTTGGAAAAACTATGGCTGAAAATATGATTGGTGCTTATTATGGTCGTACTACTGATACTTCTCATATTTTCAACAAATTACTTATTGGTAAAGATGAAGATGCTCACGAAAATTATTTGAAATATCTTAATAAATATAATATTCTTTCAATTGATTGTCTTACTATTTGGACTAATAGAGAAAAATTCTCATTTATGGAATATATGAAATATGCAATCAATAAAGATTTGATTGAAGAATTTCCAAACATTGAATTAAATCCACAAAATAGCGTAGCTTCAAACATTGAAAAAATTTATAATCAAACAAAAATCAAATTTGTAATTTTATTTGACGAATATGATTTGCCAA
>JAKSUC010000103.1 GCA_024413595.1 Bacteroidales bacterium | reverse complement strand
AACACCGCAAATATAAAATACTATTTTGTATTTTCCAAAAAAAATGTGAAGTTTTTTTTTTTTTTTGCGAAATATATTTTACAATATCAATACGCCACACCATCAACCGTATAAACAATAGGTTTTTCACTCAAATTTGTTTTAACATAAACATCTCGTGAAAATTCTTCGGGTTTATCGGTTTTGAATGTTATTGAAATTATTGCAGAATCGTTTTGAGAAATTAGAGATTTATCAGATTTTGCTATTGTACATTCACACGATGTATAAATTGTATCAATTTTTAATTCGGCTAAACTATCGTTTCTTAAAACAAATTGAGTTTTCTTTGTTTCCGAAAAAGGGAAACGTCCAAATGAAAAACGATTTTCTTGATTTTCTGTATTATTTATGTTTGTTGTATCTATTCCTAAACGTTCACAAATTGTACGAATATACAAATCTTTGATTTTGGGATTTTGAACTGGATTACCAATCAAGATAACTTTGTTGTTTTCGTCTAAAAGAAAACAATGAAAACGTTCATCTGATGGAAAATGATTTAGTTTGTTGAGAGAATCGTTGAGGTCGATGCAAACGGGATAGTTATAATTATCTTTAACTAATTCAAATTTTGCATCTATAATATTTTTAACATGAATAACTTTTAATAAATTAACTCTTTTACTTGCTAATTTATCTATTAATTTATTAAATTCAATCCATTGTTTTAGTTGTAATCTACAAGTAGCACAACTAGAAGTGTCAACGTATGAAAAAATTTTTAATTTAGAGTCTAAAAAAAGATTACGGGATAAACTATCTTTAATTTTGATACTAAATTGCAAATCTTTAGGAATAATTAATTCTCTATCAAACCAATAACTAAGACTTTCTTTTGTTTTATTTTCATTAATAAAATTACAAGAACTAAATAAAATTAGTATAATTGAATAAATTATCTGTTTCATTGTAAATTAAGATTATCTATATCAATATAACCACATTGAATAACATCATTAAACCAAAAGAAAATTCTATTATTAAGTTTATCGTATGCAATTCTCATTATACTATAACCTAAATCTATTGTAGCTAAATAATCACCTTTTAATGTAAAAATATGACACATTGTTGTTGGTTTATAATCTGTATATGTAAAACCATTATAAGGTGCTACTAAATATTTATCAGTTGAAACACAATCATAAAAATGCGCTAATTTATCATTGTTCCAATTTGGACCAAAAATATTATATATCAAATTTCCTTCTAAGTCAAAAAAACTAATTAAATCATTTCTAAAATTAAATTCAACGTATTGATTATTACTAGGAATAATAGCATTATAAATTCTTTTTTTCTTAACATCAGGATGATTATAAGCTAAAAGTTTAAATGTATTAGTTTTTATATTCCACAAACCTGTAGCTTCATCGAAAGAACCATCAGGTTTAGGCATAACATTTTGAGTATAATAAATAGTATCATTATAAAAATGATAATAAACAGGAACATTCAAAGGATCAAATTGTGTTTTTATATATGGTAAATAATTATTATCTAATAATAAACTATCAATATTATAAGAATAAACAATAAATTTAGCATTATCAGTTACATATACTTCATTACTTGTTTCATTCCAAACTATATCACCTAAAATTCCAATTTCATTAGGACCTTGACCAAATGTACCAGTTGTTATTAAATGTTTAAATGTATTAATATCAAAAATATGAATTAATTCTGTAGTTGATTTATAATCGCCTATAATTAAATATTTATTATTAGCTACTACTTTGCAATTAGTTCCACAAAGTACATCACCAGTGCTTACTTCATGAATTTGATCTTTTACATTGATTATATTATTTCTACTATTTTGTATTTTGTCAAATTTAGATTGGTTGTTTGGAGAACAGCTTATTATAAACAATGCTAATAACGAAAGGATATAAATGTTTTTCATGGTATAAATAATTAAAATATAAAAGGTCAAAAAAATATTTAGATATTTTTTTGACCATGATTTATTAATTTGCTTCTAGAAAACAATTCCATGTTAGTCCACATACACAATGATTGCCATTTGGTAAACAACCATTAGGACAAGGCGAATTATGTTCTCCGCTTGGAAATTGAGCAAACGCTTCAAGATTTTCTAACTGTAAATCACTCAATTGATTATTATTTTGATTAGCTTGGAATATACTCCAAGCACCTGCCATTGCGATTGCAACAGCTAATACAAATTTTTTCATTTTAAAATAGATTTTATTTTCTTAGACTTCAATTGTTGTTTAATATCTAAGAAAAGATTAAAAAATTGATAAATAAAAATAGATACACTTATATTTAAATAAGTGTCGTTATCGCACACTAATTCCTTGAACTATGTTGACAACTTTTTGGAGAGTTTATTCGTTTAAGTTTTCATAGCTTTTATTTTAAAGTTAAAGAATAAGGGGAAGGTTATGATAGTGTTTTGGACTACGTAGTCAAACCGCCCCTTTTATTATTTTGTAATCATTTTTCTTAACAATTACAAAACAAATATAAAACTTTTTTAATATAAAAAAAATATTTTTCAACTTTTTTTTTCTATTTTTTTTGAATTATGTATATAATTAACAATTAATTAATTATACACACGAAATTTTTTTTCACTAACAATAAAAGATTTTTTAACAATAACATTTAACTATAATTCTCAAATTGGTTAGCATAGAAAACACAATAAATTAATCAAATAAAAATTAAAATTGTTAATTAATCAATGTATTTCAAAACTTCCTTTTTATATCCTCTAACCACACAAACAATTCCACGACAAGTAATTTCATTGTCTGCATGTTTTATTTTATCTATTTTGTCGTTTAAATATTGACGTAATTGAATTTCTGCTTGTTTTTCTTGTTCTTTAACTTCATTGTCAGATGCGTCTTTTTTTAGATATTTTAATTCAATTACAAAAGCATGCTTTGCATCAAGACGAGGTGTAATTTTTATGTCAGAATATCCGTGATTTGCTTCTTTTTCAGTTTCTATTGTATAAAAATTCATTTTTACCCCAAGATTTGCCAACAAAAAACCTTTTACAAACGACTCTGCCATAGGATCAAAATCTCTATTTGATGACAAATCGGTCATACATGACAAAAGATAGTCAATAAATTCAAGCGCTTCTCCTCGATATGCCATTTTACGACCTAATGAATTTAGCAAGTCATCATCGCTTCGCCATGAAATACAATCTTTATAACAATCAGTCATGTATCTATAATACTGCGATTTAACTGTATAATTTGGAATTCGATAAATTGTTGCTCCCATTTCGTAACGATCCATCGCCAACATACCAAGGTAAATTAATAATGAAACTAAATTATTGTCTGACGTAAGCTCTGAAATCGTAAATTCAGGATTTACTACAGTTTCTATTTCTTCGTTTATCATTAATTGCTGAATGACTGATGCTTTATGTCCAAAATTTTTGTCATAACGAATTAACATTCGCATTTTATCATAATCGGTAGAAATGTTTTTATCAACCATTTCTTTGGGAAATTCACCATGTTTGATATAATTTTTCAAAAAATACCAAAACATGTCGGTATTAAAAACACGATCTACTTCTAAACAATATTCATTAAAACAATAATTATTGTAATAAGGTTTTATTATGTTTAAAATTTCATCAACTGAATGTTTAAAAACACCTGTTTCTTTTTCGTAATATTCAAGAATTTCGCGAACTTCGGTTTCTGTAAAACCAACCATATTATTAAATTCTTCATCAAAAGAATGATTTCCACCAATATTATATCCACTTGTTACATCACTTAATGTCAATGGACTAACACCTGTTATAAAAATTCGTTCTATTGGTGAAAAATTTCCAGATGTGTGTGCTTTAATGATATTAAAAAACAATCTAAAAAATCCATCACCATGTGTTAGTGAAATATATTCGTCTTCATTACGACTTAAAAGTGAATTTGCAAAATTATCGTATTCGTCAATTATTAAATAAACTTTTTTGTTTGCAATTTTAGTTTGCATTAAAACATAGTCTAAAGCTCTGTCGCAATTTTTAATTTTATTGAAATTTTCTAAAGTTTCATTGGGTAATAAATTACTATATTCTGTTATATAAAATCTTAAATATTCAATAACTATATCATTAAAAGAGTCGTAAACTTTTTCAATTTTGTTATCAACTTTTGAAAAATCAAATTTTAAAATCAAATAAGAACTATGTTCTTCTGTTAATTCTTGATAAATTTTTTTATCTTTAAAATATAAATCAAAATTATCTTTGTATTTTACATTATAATATGCGTCTAATGTGGCCAAAAACAAAGTTTTACCAAATCTACGGGGGCGGAGATAAGTGAAAAATGAGTCTGATTTTTCTAACAAAGGAATAAAATCAGTTTTGTCAACATAATAAAAATTTTTATTGACAATTCTATCATAATCTGTTACTCCGTATGGTATGCCTTTCATCATATTTTAAGTTTATTTTGCAAATATATCAATTATTTAATGATTTACAATAATAAAAACGGCTACTGAATAATAAGAACTCCCGAAATTTTTTGTCAAAATTTCATGGGGTATTTTAAATGTTCTTTGTTTTTTACGGATTATATCTTGCTTTGCTATTAATGTATGTCATGTCTGTTATTTCCATAAGTTCTTTAAGAGAAACATTTGGATTATTTTTCATAAAACTACAAACAATTTTATATCCACAATATGTTGCACAACCTGGAGCACTATTGTTTCCAAAAGCATTTGTAAAAGGACCTTCTCCTGTAAAATTACGAACGGTAATTGGATTTTTGTCGAACAATAGTTTTTTGTCTACCAGATAATCCCAAATTTCTTCTTCATAAGTTTCAACCCAACGATATTGAATATCAGAATATCCCCAACGAATAGAGTCTGGCATATCGGGAAGCATACAATTTAAAAAATATTGAACGCGTCCTTCATATACCATTTCGTTAAGAAGATCTGGTGTAGATGTTTCTTTTTTGGGATAATTTAAATAAGCAATAACTTTAAAATAGTCGGCAGGTATCATTGCAGGTATCATTTTTCTACGTTTATAGTTTTCTATTCCAAGATTTTGATACGTAGGATAGTCAGAACCGAGATATTTATCAAGACTTATTGCTACAATTCCATCTGTAGGAAATATTGACTCTTGAAAACCAGATACAATTGTAAAAATTTTAGGTAAAGAGTCTTGTGGAAAATAATATTTATAATGTTTTGCTCCGTCAGAAAATTGTTTTTGAATACATTCAAGGTCAGGAAATTGATTAATTACATCGTCAAAAATTCCATTTACAATGCAATAATTCGAAAAATCTTGATATGCCGACATTAACGATGCACTTTCTATGTTTCCTAAACGAAGAATTGCTTCGGTATAAAATTCAGGGAAATCACCGTATTTTTCTTTCAAACTATTTAAACCATAATAAATGTTTGTTGGAGAAATAGAGTCAAATTCTATATCAAAACGATTAATATCAACATCAGCTTCAATATTTGAAACATCAACATTAAACATTGTTTGTTGACACGAAATAACAAACAAACTAAGCACAATGGCTGTTAAATAAATTTTTTTCATGATAAAAAAATAAAAAAGCCGGGACGTGTTCCCGTTCCGGCTAAAATAAAAATATATAAAAGTGAGTTTTGTGTGTTTCTATTTTAATCCTGCAATTTGTTTTTCAAGAGCTTCAATTTTCATTTCAGCGTCGGCTTTTTTCTGTTTTTCACGTTCAACTACTTGTGCTGGAGCTCCAGAAACAAAGCGTTCGTTAGAAAGTTTCTTTTCTACTGAAATTAAAAATCCTTTTGTGTAATCAAGTTCTGCTTGAAGTTTTTTAAGTTCTTCTTCAACGTTGACTTTATCACCCATTGGAATATAATATTCAACATTTTTAGCAACAAATGTTAAACATCCTTCTTTCTTTTCTGAAATTTGATCAAAGTTTTGTAAATTACATTGTTTAGCAATTACACTATCAAAATATCCATCATATGAACCGTCAACCAATCTCGCAAAACAATCTATTGCATCTTTTTGAGCAATTCCTTTATCTTGACGAATTTGACGAATTTTTGCAATCACATCTTTTGCTGTTTCAAAGCGTTCTAGAAGTTTTTCGTCAAATTTTTGTGCTTCAGGAATTTGTTGAAGCATAATGGTTTCTCCTGGTTTACGAGTTTCTAATAATTGCCAAATTTCTTCGGTAATAAATGGAATATATGGATGTAAAACTCTTAATAATCTATCAAAGAAACTGATTGTTGCGTCAAATGTTTTTTTATCAATTGGTTGTTGATAAGCAGGTTTTATACTTTCTAGATACCATGATGAAAATTCATCCCAAAATAGTTTATAAACAGTCATTAATGAGTCTGAAAGTCTAAAATCTTCAAACATTTTATCAACTTCTACTAATGTTTTATTTAGTTTGTTTTCAAACCATTCAATAGCTTTTGTTGAAGACTCTGGTTGTGGAATATTTTCGTCAACATTCCAACCAGAAACTAAACGGAAAGCATTCCAAATTTTGTTAGTAAAATTACGACCTTGAAGTGGCAATTCGTCATCGTAAAGTAAATCTCCACCTGCAGGACTACATAACAACATTCCTACACGAACACCGTCGGTAGAGAATTTTTTCATCAATTCTATTGGATCAGGACTATTGCCAAGACTTTTACTCATTTTTCTGCCGAGTTTGTCACGTACAATACCTGTGAAATAAACATTACGGAATGGAACATCATGTTGATATTCTTCGCCAGCCATAATCATACGAGCAACCCAGAAAAATATTATATCTGGTCCTGTAACTAAATCGCATGTTGGATAATAATAGTTAATTTCTTCATTGTTAGGGTCGTTGATACCATTAAATAAAGAAACAGGCCACAACCAAGATGAAAACCATGTATCTAGTGCATCTTCATCATGTTTTAAATCATTGATTGTGATATTTTCGTATCCTTTAATTTTTTTTGCTTCAACTAATGCTTCTTCTGCATTTAAAGCAACAACAAATTTTTCTTCTTCACCTTCAGGTGTAGGTAAAAAGTAAGCTGGAATACGGTGTCCCCACCATAATTGACGACTTATACACCAATCTTGAATATTTTCTAACCAATTGCGATAAGTAGAAACGTATTTAATAGGATGAAATTTAATTTTACCTTCCAAAACTGGTGGTAAAGCAATATCAGCAAAATGTTTCATACTTAAGAACCATTGTTTACACAAACGAGGTTCTACAGCTGTATCTTGGTTTCGTTCTGAATATCCTACTTTATTGTCATAATCTTCAATTTTTTCCATTAAATTGGCGTTTTGAAGATCAATAGCAATTTGTTTACGAACGTCCATACGGTCTTGACCGACGTATAATGTTGATGCAGAAGAAATTGTACCGTCTGGATTAAAAATATCAATAATCTCTAAATTGTGAGTTTGTCCTAAAGCATAGTCATTAGCATCGTGAGCAGGAGTAACTTTTAAACAACCTGTACCAAATTCGATATCTACATAACGGTCTTCAATAACAGGAATTACACGATTAACTAATGGAACAATAACTTTGTGACCACGTAACCATTGATTTTTTGGATCTTTAGGATTGATACACATTGCAGTATCACCCATAATAGTTTCAGGACGTGTTGTTGCAACCACAGCATAATAACCTTTTTCATCTTTATGAAAAACTTCGCCTTCTTCACCTGTTAATTTTACAGGATTTTCAGTTTGGTCAGCAACATAATATTTTAAGTAAAATAATTTACTTTTTTCGTCACGATAAATAACTTCTTCAGTACTTAAAACAGTTTGTGCTTTAGGATCCCAATTGACCATACGCAAACCTCTGTAAATAAGTCCTTTTTTGTATAAATCAACAAATACTTTAAGAACCGACTCACTGCGTAAATCGTCCATAGTAAAAGCTGTACGATCCCAATCGCAAGAAGCACCAAGTTTTTTTAATTGTTCAAGAATAACACCACCATGTTCTTCTTTCCATTCCCAAGCATATTTTAGGAATTGTTCACGAGTAAGATCACGTTTTTTTATGCCTTGTTTAGCAAGTTTTGCAACAACTTTAGCTTCAGTAGCAATAGAAGCGTGGTCAGTACCAGGAACCCAAAGAGCATTAAAACCCTTCATTCTTGCACGACGGGTTAAAATATCTTGAATTGTGTTATTAAGCATGTGTCCCATGTGAAGTACGCCGGTGACATTAGGCGGAGGAATAACAATAGTATAAGGTTTTCGAGCGTCTGGCTTAGACGCAAAAAAGTGATTATCAAGCCAATACTTGTACCATTTTTCTTCGCTTAATGTAGCGTCGTATTTTGCGGGTATTTCCATTTTTTTAAATATGTCTTTTTTTTGATTTGCAAAGGTATTATTTTATTTTGGATTGTACTATCTAATTTGGTGTTTTTTATTAAATTATTGAAATTGTATTTAATTATTGAGGATTTTTATGATTTTTTGATAATATATTAATGCTAACAAATATGAAGTTACCCAAAATGTTGGACAAAAAAATTTATGATGTCATATTCGTTTCAAAAAATTTTTTTTACTTTTTTAATTACAATTTTTCTATTTCGTCTTTTGATAATCCTGTTACAACTGAAATTTGTTCAATAGACATATTTATTGATTTCATTTTTTGTGACATTTCAAGTTTATCTTGATAAGCTTTTGTTCGTTCTTCTGCACGTCCTTTTTCAACTCCAGCTTCATATCTCAATTGTGCATTACGTGC
>JAKSUC010000102.1 GCA_024413595.1 Bacteroidales bacterium | reverse complement strand
ACGACATATCTGACGAATAATCACTTGCAATATTCCAAGGAGAATTGTAACTATGTTCTTCGTTTGAACGTATTTTAAGTTTCAGATTTGTAATATCATACACACCTGCAAGTATGACAGAATAAAATGTTGGTACACTCATTCTATCCAAAAATAAACTTCTAATAACTCCTAAAAATCTAATAAAACTATCATGATTACTTGCTCGATCTACTTCGTCAATAATTAATACTGTTTTATTACCTTTGTTGATTTGTGATATAAATAACAAAAACTGTATTGTCGGAATTGTATCTTTTTCGGCATAATTCAAAATTATGTCAACTATTTCTTTTTCAATATTTTTAACTTTACCTAATTGAATAGAATAAGCTAATAATTGAACAAATGTAGCATATAACGTACTAGGAGATTGTAAATTTTCATCATCTAAACCTTCAAAACTTATAAAAAAAACGGTATACCCCTGTTCTTCAAGTTTATTTTTTACAGCTTCAAGTGTTGTTGTTTTCCCATATTGACGTCCTCTATTGATACAAAAATATAGGTTACGACTTACTAAATCTATGGCATCGTTAACCTGTTTAGTAATGTCAACCATATAATGTAATGATGGAAAACAAGTTCCTGTTACGTTGAAAGATTTCATGATAATAAATTTTAAATGCAAATTTAATATTTTTTACAATATATCATCATTTTAGATTTAAAATTTCATCACCACCATCATAACAAATTATTGAACTACAAGGTTTATCAATAACACAATCTATATCAAATGGCATATCAGAAAAACGATATTTTGTATATTTTTTCCCTTTTATATCTGATAAAGACTCATTTGGATTAACTTTACCATCAATTTCACCATTTAAAGCCCAATTGCTAGGACAATGCGGAATTTCAAATGAATATTCATCATCATCAGTTTTAATAATCAATGTTTTATCAAGATGAGTATCGTTTGTACAAATAATGTGAGTTTTATTTTCATTATCAATAATTACAGAAGATATATACAATTGACTAAAATGTTCAACATTTGTAACAATAGCATTTTCATCATAACTTCCTGAATAAAAAATAGTTCCAAAATTATCAGATACTTTAACATTTTTAAGCACAAGATTTTTTTGAGAATGTTTATCAGCAGGTTTTCCTCTTGACAAATAAATAGGAAACCATTTACCACCACCGTTACAAATTAAATTTTGAAAAGTACAATTATCAACATCACCAAATTCAAGTTGAAACATAACACACGCATTTACACAATCAGAATAACCATCATAATGAATTGATGGAATTTCAAAACGAACATTGTCAAATTTTATGTTTCCGCCTTTTATTCCTTCACGACCATAAATTTGAAAACCATCAATATGAGTTCCAGAAACATTAGCACTTGGTAATAAGTCACATATGTAAGAATTTTTACATTCAAAATTTTTTAATGGGTTCATTGCGTCGCCTATAAAACCACCAATTTTACAACGATTTAGCGAAATATTTACTTCATTTACACCTCCATTAAAAGTGCAATTTTCGAAATAAACACTTACTTTATTATCATCGTATGGTTTACGATTTCCAAAGGCTTTAAATTTACAATTTTTAAAAATAATTTTTTTATTACTTGAATATCTATCGGGACTTATAATAGTCATATTTGCATCTGAAAAATCATAATTTTCAATTGTAGTTTCATTTGGCAAATTATCTAAATTATCTGAATATGAAGTAATTATATATTCTGTCAATTTATTATTATCATCACGTCTAAGTTTTATGAAAACTTGATTTGCCAATCCATCATTTTCAAGTTTATAAAAAGAAGTTTGCTCGTCACAACCCGTATTATACTTATCAGGAATGCCTGCATATAAAAAATTTTTTCCATTAATAAAAGATGGTTCTGGTGAATTTTCGTCTTTATCTTTGCTACAACTTGTTGTAAATGCTGTAGAAAGTATTAATGTAAATAGTAACAAAATATAGTTTTTCATGTGATATAATTTTTAATTTATTAATAAACGTAAAATATATAAATTTACTATCTATATCATAATAAAAAACAACAAACTATCACACAAAAAAAGCGGATTTGAAAAAAAATTCAAATCCGCTTATTATAATTTAACTAAATACCAAATACTTAGAAATTAAAAACAACAGCCATTATAAATCTTGAATTAGAAACTTTATAATCACTTTCGTAATAATAAAGATTATTCATTTTATCAACTCTTTTACCATAATCAACCGTTGTTAATTCATACTCAACAAAGAAATTAAGAGCTTTGGTAGGATAAAAACCAATACGAGGTTGTATTCTATATAAATTATTGATGTCAATTCCTCGACCATAAATCATCTCACTATTATCAAAATCATCACCAAAACTATTATTTTTACCAAAACCGACAAAAATTCCAGGACGACAAACACCAGTACGTTTGCTAAAATCAGCCCAAATAGTTGTAGTTCCAAAGTTTTTATAAGAATAATCGCTAGAATTAAATTTAGGAGTTTCGATATATCCACCAATTAAACATTGTTCATAAAAATTATCGCCATAAATTGCTTGAAATCTAAAGTCAAGATTTTCAGATAGGATTTTACCAAAAATAGAAAATGCCGAAGATCCAATTTTGGTGTCAGTTTTATGTTTTGCACCCAAATTATCAGTTGTAAAAGTTCTTGGTTGAATTAAAACGTAATTATACATTGCCCCTAAATAAACATTATCACCACGATAAACTAATTGCGCATTAAGTTCAGGTAAACAACTATTTCTTAAATATTCAGTACTAGCGCCGTTAGGTCCAACAGCCTTATTATCAAGTTGAAACGCTGCAATAGCGTTTAATTCTATTTTATTAAAATATCTAGTATATTTAGTTTGAACATATCTAGAATATGGGTGAAAAGGTACCCCCATGTTTAAAGGACGAGTACCAGGCATAACTTCGTGAGCCACCATAGGATGCCAATATTGACCAACAAGAAGTTCATCTTTATCCCATTTCATATCAACATAAGCATGACGCAGACGCAACATATTAATACCATCGTTTGTAGAGCCAGTGTAATCACCTTCTATATATCCAAAAACTTTAGCCCCCAACATATCAGGAGCATTGATTTTCATACCAATACGAGCGGTAATAGTTAACATATTTAAACTTCCTTTGGCGTTTAAATCATTACCATCGGCATCTAAATTTTTTGGAGCTGGATAAAAAAGCATTTGTTCTTCACGTCCACTTACAATTTCACGAGTATCGTAATGAACTTGAGGATCAATAAAACCTTGAATTTTGTAACTCCATCCGCTTTCTTTAGCAGAATTATTAATTTCGGTTTGTGCTATAGAACATTGAACTGCCAAACCTATTGACATAATAGTCAATAAAACTTTTTTCATTTTGGTAGTATTTTAAAATTAAAACTACGCAAAATTAGAAAAATCAATTAAAATTAAGAATAAACAATTCAAAATTACGAGTTTGTCATAGATAAGATTAATCGTAAATTTAATTTGCATCTTCGTCTAAAGCCTCAATCAAAAAACTAACAGGTCTGAAACCATCGTTACAAGAAATCATAGCAGATTTAGGATTTTTCATCCACCCATCATAAAAATTTGACGCACCATGACTTAAAGCTAAAACAAATTCAGAAATGCTATCCCAAGCACTTTGACAAAACCCTTCAGGTTTTTCCCAACCATTTGATATAAAAACTTGATTTTCAATCATACTGCAAGCATGCGAAATTGGATTTTCATATTTTTGTTGCAAATCAACATAATTAGCTTTACGAACAACTGTTATTTTACATTTTTTCATAAAAAAAATTTAAAAAAAAAAGCCGACACAATTATTTATATCGGCTTTATTATCATTATTATATATTTAAATTCTATTTCTTTTTTCTTGCAGAATTAAGAAAATCGACCATTTTTTTAAGATTTTCGTCAGAATACATATTAAAACCATGACCACCTTCTTCAACCAAAGTTAAATCAGTTTTAACACCAGCATTTTTGAGATTGTCATAAAGTTCTTGACCTTGACAACATGGAACAACATTGTCTTTTTTTCCATGGAAAACAATCAAAGGAGGATCGTTTTTGTCGATATATGAAATAGGAGAAAGAGAACGATATAAATCCATGTTTTCGTCAGCTTTACAACCTAAAAGAGCTTCTTCAGGACCACTTGCACCATCAGCACGTTTTCCCCCACAATCCATATTTAATAAATCAATAGGTCCAGACCAATCACAAGCAGCATTAACAGAACTACTTAGTTTTGTATAATTACCAATATTACCTTCTAAATCAATAGTAACATTACCAATTTTACCTTCCTTAATACCAGAAGTTGTAGCAGTTAACGAAGCTAAATGACCGCCAGAAGAAAATCCAGAAGTAGCAATAAATTTAGTATCAAAACCATATTTTTTTGCTTCGCCACGAACAAATCTTACAACAGCTTTAATGTCGTTGATTTGAGCAGGAAATTTAGCATCCATAGAACTACGATGGTTAGGAGTAACAACCGCATAACCAGCTTCTAATAAAGCTTTTACGATTGTGCTAATATCCGCCATACCTTTAGAATTGTTGCTAAACCAAGCACTACCATAAATATGAATTACAACAGGAAAAGGCTTTTTACCTTGTTTAGGAATGTAAATATCACAAGTGTGATATGCTTGATCGTCACCTGCATAATTAACGTCTGCAATTTTGTCGGCGCAATCTAATTTTACTTCATTAAATTGAAATCCACCAAAGCCCATATCTTGTGGCTGAGCTGAAATAGTATTTACAGCAAACATTGTTGCAAATACTAATGCTGTTTTTGTAACAAAATTTTTCATTGTATAATTTATTAAGTTTTGAGCAAAAATAGCAATTTTTATTTCAGTGGTCAAAATGAATTTATATTTTTATTGATTAATAGATGTTAATTTAGAAGTGTTAACGCTACCAACACCATTTTTTTCAATTTGATAAAAACCAGTCTTACCCGTAACAGTAAGACTACCAACACCATCTTTATCAATCTTTATAAAATCACAATCAACATTTAGTTCTGTAGCACCAACACCATCAACATCTAAATCAATATTTTTTGCCTTAATAGACAAATAACTAGAACCAACACCATCTTTTTCAATTTTACAATTTAGACATTCTAAATTCTCGATGGTTACACTTCCAACACCATTATGTTCAAATTCAAAATCATGATTTAAAAATAATGGTTCTGTTGAATTAAAACTACCAACACCGTCAATTTCAACAGAATACAAATCAGGCGAAGTGATATAAACTGAAATTTTATGTGAATTTTTTTTGTCTGATTTGATTTTTAATTCTTGCTCCTCAACTTTAAATTTAATATGATCAACCATATTATCAGGACATTCAAGTCGAACAGAATATTTATCACCTTTTTGGTAAAAAACACTAGCAACAGCATCAAAATCAATAGATTTGAATTCAGCAAAAGGAGTTTCAACGCCTGGTGTTAAATAAACATAATCAGGAGGCAAAGAAATTAAATCTTGATTAGGCATAAATTTAAACAATGCAATAATCATTAAAGTAATAAAAATTTGAATTTTCATTTTATTATAATTTTAAAATTAATACTATATTTTAAAATTAAATATTCATTTACAATGCCAAGAATTATAAATAATTGAAATATAATTATTTAAACGAAATAAACAAAATGAAAATGTAAAAAAAATTTACAAAACATGTAAGAAATTTTTACAACAAATATTTTGTAATAAAGCAAATAGATTTATAAATTTGCATATCAACAAAAAAAAGGAATTTGATAATCACATCAAATTCCTTTCAAAAAACAAAAAAATAAATGAAAAACTTATTATCTAATAATTATAATTTAAAATAAATCACAATAATGGTTGCAAGACAAATAAAAAAGTGAAAAAAAAATTAGAGAAAAATAAAAAAACTAAATAGATTAAACCAATTAATCTATCAATAGTCAAAAAAGTATTTTAAAAAGAATATAAACAATAATTATTTTTTTAATATAAAAACAAACAGACTGATATGAAAAGCAATTTCAAGACCACAATTTTAACAGTAGGTCTCTCGGTATCGCTTGTAATACAGGCATTTACCGTTTCGGCACAAAACAAACAAGCCGAAGTACCAAGTTCACCAAGTATTGACAATTATTTTGTCCCGGTGAAAACCCCATCTGCAAAACCAAACGAAGATGGATTTATAGGACGTTGGTTGCTACTAGAACCAATAGGAAGACCCAATCGTGGCAACACAGTATTTGTAGATAGTTACGTCCGTGAACAACTAACCAAGGAATACTATCCAAATCAATTTAAAAAACTTCCAAAAGATGGCGAAAAAGTAAAAGCTAATATTTTGAAAGAAGGCGAAATGCCAAAATTTGATGGACAACGTCCACCAATGAATTTTAAATTTCCAGATCCAGTACCAGCAAAAGAAACATTAACATGGCATGCATTTGATAGCAAATTATTTAATGTAAAACTTTATAGATTTGCAACAGGCTTAAACAAAACACGTTACGGAATTATTTTCCATGCAGTAACAGTAATAAATTGTGACCAAGATATGCCAAATGTACGTTTAGCAGTAGGTTCTAACTCAGCATCAATGTGGTGGTTAAATGATAAAGAAGCAGTAATTTTATCAGGCGACCGTCGTATGGTAATGGATGATTGTGTATCAGCAAGATTAACCTTGAAAAAAGGTAAAAATATACTTCGCGGAGCAGTTATCAATGGACCAGGAATGAGTGATTTCTGTGTAAGATTTATAGATGAAAAAGGAAATCCAGTTAAAAATATTACAATTACTTGCGAATAAAAAAAATCAATAATAATTTAGTAATAAAAAAATGAAAACAAACCATATATTAACAGGCGCATTATTATTGGCGTCGGTTTCAATATCACAAAATACAATAGCACAAATAGGTGCACCATTTATCCACGACCCATCAACAATAATGGAATGCGATGGAAAATATTACACATTCGGCACAGGAGGTGGCGGATTAATTTCAGAAGATGGTTGGACATGGAATGGTGGCGCAGAACGTCCAGGAGGCGGAGCAGCTCCAGACGCAATCAAAATTGGCGACAGATATTTAGTAGCATATAGTACAACAGGAGGCGGTCTAGGAGGCGGTCACGCAGGAAAAGTTGTTACAATGTGGAACAAAACACTAGATCCAAAATCACCTGATTTTAAATTTACAGATCCAATAGAAGTTGCAGGTTCTGAATATGATGAAGATTGCGATGCTATCGATGCTGGATTATTAATGGCTCCAGATGGCAGACTTTGGTTAACATACGGAACATATTTTGGATTTATTCGCCTTGTAGAACTTGATCCAAAAACAGGAGAAAGAGTAAAAGGAAACGAAGCAATAAATGTTGCAATCGACTGTGAAGCATCAGATATGATTTATCACAATGGTTGGTATTATTTATTAGGAACACACGGAACATGTTGTGATGGTGACAATTCTACATACAATATTGTAGTAGGTCGTTCAAGAAATGTTACAGGACCATTTATTGATAATGTAGGTCGTGATATGATACACGGTGGTGGAAAAATGGTTGTAGACGCAGAAGATCGTCGTTTTGGAGCAGGTCACTTTGGACGTGAAATAATAGAAGAAGGCGTTGAAAAAATGTCATTCCACTTTGAGTCAGACCTTGATTTAAACGGATTTAGCACATTAGCAATTCGTCCATTATTATGGAAAAACGATTGGCCAGTAGCAGGTGAAATTATAGAAGACGGAGTTTATGAAATAAGCTCAGAACGTAGAGGTTACGCACTAGAAATCAGTGTAGATTTTACACGTACACAAGGCGGAATGAGATGGTTTAATCGTCAAAATAATCAACCATTACAAAAACTTGAAAATCAAAAACTAGCTGACGTTATCAGCACATTCCCAAAAGATAATTCAGCTGTTAGAATGAATGAATGGATGAACCGTCCACATCAACGTTGGCAAGTGGTAGCAGTACCAGAAGCAGGAGGTTATCTAGGAGGTTCTTATTACAAAATAGTTGTAGAAGGAACAAATAGAGCTTTAGCTGCAACATCTGATATTGAAGTTATTACAGTTCCAGAATTTACAGGAGCACCTGAACAACTTTGGAGAATTGACCAATTAACAGATGGTACATTCAGAATTATGCCAAAAGAAGTTCCTGGTACAACTGAAAAATATTGTTTGTATTCAATTGGTGATAGTACCCCAACTTTAGCAAAATTTGATTTCAACAGCGATAATTCTAAATGGAATTTCCGTAAAAAATAGTTGATTATCAGAAATTATAAAAAAAGGTAGCTACTTTTGTAGCTACCTTTTTTTTATGTTATAATATTATAACTTAAATTATGATTAATGCAATTTTGAAATTAATTAAAATTATATATTATTAGATTGTTTTATTTATTACAATTCGAAATAATTTTCCAAATTACAAAAATACGCTCTACAAATATCAGTAGAGTTTTATTAATTTTATAAACGGATTTTGTAAATATAAATTTTAATAGCAGTCCGAGATAATTTTGTTAAATTTTTACCAATCTACTAAATTTAATGTTTTATTCAATATTATTTTTGTTGATTTATTCATAATTTTGTCTTTGTAATAATATTTATTAGACGATTTTCAATATTACAAAAAAAGATATCTCTTAACAGATATAGTCTTAATTTTTTATTTTTGGGTCGAAACAATGTTTTCTTGGACTACAATAATTTCAAGTAAAAAACGAGAGGTAAACAAACACCTCTCGTTTTTTATTTTGTAAATACTTGTAAAAAATCTTATATTTGCAAAACAAAAATTCTAAATTAGCAAAACGTCATGGCAAAAATAGCAAATCCGATATACGACACCGTTTTTA
>JAKSUC010000101.1 GCA_024413595.1 Bacteroidales bacterium | reverse complement strand
CTAAAAAAATGAACAATAAAAATTTCCGCAGCTCGGGGAATACTAAAAAAATGAACGATAAAAATTTCCGCAGCTTGGGGAATACTAAAAAAATGAACGATAAAAATTCCCGCAACTCGGGGAATAATGTCTGAAAAAAATATTGGATTTTTTCTAACTTTAACGGATTAGGTAAATATAAAGTTTATTTTAACTACAGGTCGAAAAATTGTTTTCTCGGACACTAATAGTTTTTTATATATGTTATATAATAAAAGAGAGATTTTTTCATCAAAATTCGATAGTATCTATAATTATGATACATATTTTTGCAAATATCATGTTTGTTTATGCTGAAATATGCTTTAGCCCATATAATAATACATTAGCAAGTAAATATTTAGGTTAGCAAAATATTCGATTTTTTTCAATTTCACTACCAACAATAATTTTTATTATAAAAAATTAAACTAATTAATATACATTTGCGTTAATGAATTTGATAAAAAACAAAAAATACTATTATGGGATTATTATTAAAAATTCATCCAGAAACACCTCCTTTGAGATTGATACTCAAAGCTGTTGAAATATTACAACACGATGGGGTTATTATATATCCCACAGATAGTGTTTATGCCTTAGGCTGTAGTATGAATAGCAAAAAGGCATTGGAACAACTTGCAAGATTTAAAGGCATTAAACTAGAAAAAGCAAGATTTTCGTTTATCTGTAAAGATTTAGCAGATATTTCGGAATATACCATGCCATTAGATGCACGAGTATTTAAATTGTTGAAAAAGAATACTCCAGGTCCCTTTACATTTATATTACCCGCCAGTAAAAAAATACCTCGCATGTTTGATAATTCACGTAAAACAGTAGGTTTACGTGTTCCAAATAGTAATATACTTCATGATATAGTAGAAAATTTGGGAAATCCATTGTTAACAACATCAATTCACGATGAAGATGATGTTGTGGAATATACCACTGATCCAGAATTAATATGGGAGCGTTATAAAAATCAAGTTGACCTTATTATTGATGGAGGCTATGGCAATAATGATCCTACGGCTATTGTTGATTGTACTGATGGCGATATTAATATTGTTCGTGAAGGTATTGAACCTTTAAATTGGTAAAGGTTATCTGATTTTGATTTTACAATCAGGAGTAACATTTTGTTTTAATGTAGGTTTTCCAACACAAACAATGTGAGATTTGTTTTTTGCAGTTAAATCTAAATAATCTGACACTTTTAAAAAAACGTCAGATTGATTATCTACATTTAATTGAGATTTTAGAGTTTTAAGTTCAAGTCCTTCAAATCTACTTTTACCAGAAATAGTTAACATAAAAGTATTAGCGTTTCCCGAAGCCGTTATTCTAGATTTTCCTTTCGAAAAAATATCTAAAACGTTGATATTGCAATTATAAATTCTCATAACCGAAGAATCGCATTCAACTTTAAGTTTTTTAATATTACCGCTAATATCAGCACCTGCATTGCTTTTCAAGTTTATTAAAGCAGATTCACAATTAAAATTAGCTTCAAAATTTGAACTATCTTCGGCTTTTAATACAAAATTATTGTTGATATTATCTTTGAATTTAACAAACGAAAAACCAGATAAAGAAACCATATCAATATTGTTTTTTGTAGTAATAATAATTTCTTGATCAATAATTTCTTTATGAATATTGGTTAAGCTAGGAGTAAAATTAAGTTGCGCGCGTCCATTTTGAGAAATGTATAATACCCCAGCTTTCACTTTTGTAGCCATACTTTTATGACCATCATTATTAGCAGTAATAGAAATAGAATTGTTATTACCTTTAACAACTGATATTTTTAACATATCAGAAACAATAATTTTAGAGAAATTAGGTAAATCTTTAGTTTTGGTAGTAATATCATTTTGCCCGTAGACGCAACACCTTAAAAAAATAAGTATAAATAATAAAATCTTTTTCATAAAAAAAATCAAACAAAAACATTTTTTGCAAAGATAAAAAAATAAACGAAACAATATAAAAAAAGCCATTCTCCCAAACGGAGAATGGCGGCAAGTTGTATTATTAAATTAAGTCTACTAATTCAAATTTATCTAACTTTAACATCAGCTGGTATTTCAAATATTTTTTGATCAATTTCAGCATCTAAATTAAGTTCAGAAACTTCAGTAACCATAGTAAACATACCTCCATCGATTTCAGTTTTAAGAGCGAAACCTTTCCAAATCCAAACTTTTTGACCTACAGCCATTCCCATTTGTTCAATTTCTAAAGAATAAACTTTGCATGGTTTGTCTTGACAAAGTTCTTCACCAAGTTCTTTAATTTTATATTTTTTAGTAACTTCAGGAGTAATGTTTAAGAAATTAACATTAGCTTGAACTTCTTTACGACCTTCTTTAGTGTTAAGGTCATAAGAAATAGTGCTACCATCAGCTTGTTTAACAGCAATAATGTGCATAGCGTTACCACCAAAATTCATATCCATTTCGGTAGCTTGTTTTTTACCATAATCATCAATGTAATATTTGGTAATCATAGGTTGACCCATCATATCTGCTTTGGTAGAAATAACAGCAGATTTGAATTCGTAACTAGCTTCTGCTTCTTGAGCATTTACTGTTGATACTGCACAAATTAATGCAGCTGCGGCTAAAAATAATTTTGTTTTCATTGTTTGAAAAAATTAAAGTATTAAAATAATTATGAAATAAGGTATAGTTGGAAAAATCATTTCTTATTTTTCGATAGCAAAGATATTATATAAAAAAATAAATTATTTTTTTTTTCGATGAATTTGCCACATTGGTCGATGAGTTCTATAAAAGAGGGGGGATATTTGGTATAAAAGAGAAATTTAAGGGTAAAATATCAAAAAAAATCCTAGTATTTTTACTAGGATTTTCTTTATTTATTTTCTACACTATTGTCTTTTTTTTCTTGATGTACCTGAATTAATTCAAAAGGTACGTTAATAATTTGACTATATTCTTCTCCTTGCGATAACATATCTTCATCAATATCTCGATAATACCATTTTACAAGAATATTACTTTTGTTTTTGATTTCTTGAAATTTTAATAAAATCTGTACCAACTGTTTACTCGAAGCTGTATTGTAATATTCAAGTTTCATATTAAAAACAGTTTCAGGGTTAGGATTTTTTACGTATTCATCAAGCCAGTTTAATAAAGGAGAATAAAATTCTACTGCGTCTTCGGGTAAAGACATTTTTGATAATTCAAATATTCCTTTTTCAGCGTCAAAAGTGACGTTAGGGGTGTCAGCAGTGGATATTCTGATAAATGGTTTCATATTATCATATTTTTTATTCTTTATAGAATTAAAAATTCTTTAGTCTATTTTGTTTATATCTACTTTAACGGTTAAAAAGTCGATTGTGTTGTTAACTTTTTTGATATAATATTCAACCTTTTCGCCGCATTTTCTTCTAATGTCAATAATACCTAAACCAGTAGAAATAGGACTATTGTCGTTAAAATTAAAAAGAATTTTGTTGTATTCTTTTGTTAATTCTTTAGAATCCAAGGCATTTATTCTATCAAAACGTTTTGCCAAGTCTTCTGAATGAATATTTAAAATATAATTTCCCGCCAAAAGTGAGAATTTTTCTTTGTTTTCACAAATATAAAATACACCAGCTTTCCAATCTTTATTATTGTCTATATTATCAGCATGTTTAACAATGTTTTGTAAAAGTTCAACCATAACACTATATAATTTAATACGTGTTTTAGAGTCGGACATGCCGTTTTTTAATATTGATAATAAAGATAAAAGATTATCTTGATTAAAATCACCTTTAAAAGATAAAATGAAATTATTTTCTTTAATAAAATTGTGAGTGTTAATCACATCTTTTAACGAATATTCATATTGTTGTTGTTTCTCAATTTGTGTTAAAATTTCGATGCTTAAATAAAAATAAGATTTTTCTTCGTTGATAGGTACCATTAAGTACGAAAGTTTGTTGCCAGAACGTTTAGCCATTTCGATAAGACCTAAACTGCCTCCGCCTCTTTCGTTAAATCCTGGTACTAATCTAATGTCTCTGCAATATTCGTTTAATTCTTCAGGTGATAATTTATTAATATAGTCGATTTTTTCTTTAAGAGAATTTTCTTCAGAACGACGCATTAAATTACCAGTAACTATATAATATTTATTCATTTTTTTGTGAATAAAAACAATAGCAGAATCATCAATGTTACCTTTGCTATTGTCAACTTGATGTCGGGTGATATTTTGTAACCCTTCACCCATAATATAATAAATTCTGTTTTTAAGATTTTTAGTGTCAACAGCTTTAGCTAAATTACTTTTAGCAAAATCTAAAACGTTCATTATTAAAATAGGTGTAATCTCGCCACGATAAATGTATTGAAAATCGTCTTTTTCTACATCTACAAATTGGTCGTATATATATCCTAAAGATTCATTCATACAAATAAATATTATTTATTTACACTATCAAATTTAGCAAAAATCGTTCTATAAGTAAAGTTTTTCGAGTGTTTTTTTTATGAAATTTATTATAAATAAAAAAAAAGCGTTTCAAAGTGCTTGAAACGCTTTTTTTTGTTATTATTTTTCTATAGATAATTCGTTTATAATTCGTTTACATTCTCCAAATTTTTCGATAACGAACAAAACGTATCTAATGTCAACATTAATACAGCGTTGAAGTTCAGGGTTAAAAAACCAATCAGAACACATAGATTCTGAATTACCATCAAAAGCAAGACCAATTAAACGTCCTTTGCCATCAATAACTGGACTACCACTATTACCACCAGTAATGTCGTTGTTGGTTAAGAAGCAAACGTGCATTGTTCCGTCTTGGTCGGCATATTGTCCGTAATCTTTGTTTTGATATAGAGTTTTTAGTTTTGGTGCTACGTCAAATTCAAAATCTCCAGGTTTTTCTTTTTCCATAACACCTTTTAAGGTACAGAAATAATTCATTGTAAGAGTGCCATTGTTGTTTTCTAAAACGCCATCGCCGTTTGGATTAATTTCGGTGCTGTTTGAAATGTATTTTTGAACAGTACCGTAAGTTAATCTTTCGGTAAAGTTTGCGTCAGAATAAGAGAGTGCTTTAGAATTCATTTCGTTAACTCCTTTTGTGTATAAACGATGAGCGGCAGATAGAGTGGTTCCGTTTTGTTTGTTGATACTACGAATAGAGAAATAAATATTAAGCATATTTCTTACAAATTCGAAAGCTGGGTCGTCTGTTAGTACACCTCTACCAGGATTATTTATAAATTCTATTGATTTTTCTTTAGATACAAAAATACTTTTTTCAAAAATAGTATCAATAATAGCGTCAGGATTGCTAAATAATTGATCAATGTATTCGTCAGCAGAATTGGCTAATATCTTTTTTACCTCTTCTTTGTCAATTTTTTCAACTAACAATTGAGCCATTCTTTTTGAAGCTTTATAATCTGTTGGTTTGTTGTAATCTTTAAAATGTTCTTCAGCTTGGTTTAGTACAGATTCTTTATTGTCTTCTGATAATAATTGCATTGCTTGATAAGTTGGCATAAAAAATTCCATACCGTTTATAACACATTCGTTAACATAAGAAAGAATATAGTCATATTTAGCGGTTTGTTTGCAAACGTTTTCAATATCAGATAAAACATTGCCATAAATAGCTTTTCTTTCAGATTTTTGATTAATCCATTGAGTAAAACTATTTTCTTCAGCTTGTTTTTTTCCAATAATATTTAAAGAGGCTAAACTTTTATTAGCTTCAATAGATTTTTTCCAATAGTTACTAGAGTTAGAGAATTTAGAAGAATATTTAATTCTAATATCTTCGTCAGCTTCCATGTCAGCTTTTAAAATATCTTGACGAATGCCTCTAACTTCAGCAACAATTTTATTTCCAATTTCAATGTCGTTAATGATTTCGTAACTAGTAGAATGACGTTCAGTGCTACCAGGGAAACCAATAATCATAGCAAAATCACCTTCTTTGTATCCTTGAATAGAAATTGGTAAAAAGTGTTTAGGTTTAAGAGGGATATTTTTTTGAGAGAATTGAGCAGGTTTACCATCAGGACTCATATAAACACGGAAAATAGAAAAATCACCGGTGTGACGAGGCCACATCCAATTGTCAGTGTCGTGTCCAAATTTGCCAATAGACTCAGGAGCAGTACCTACTAAACGAACATCATCGTATTTGGTATAAATTATTAAGTAATATGCGTTTCCTACAAAAAATGATTCAATTTCTATTCTATAATAATCTTCTTTAAATTCTTTTTGAGCGTTTTCGGTTTCTTTTTTAATATTGCTTTGAATAGTAGCTTGGCGTTTGTTTTCGTCCATATTGTCAGTTACACCATTTAAAATTTCAGTAGTAACGTCTCTAATTTCTTCCATAAAACAAACAAAAAGACCAGGAGTTGGAATTTCTTGTTCAAAAGATTGCGCCCAAAATCCATCTTTTAAATAGTTGTGATCAATAGAACTATGTTGTTGAATGCTTTGATATCCACAATGGTGATTTGTGAATAATAAACCTTGGTCAGAAACAATTTCACCTGTGCAATAATCACCAAAATCTACAATTGCATCTTTTAAAGATGAATGTTTAATACTATAAATGTCTTCAGGTTTTAATCTAAAACCTTGAGCTTTCATTTGTTTGTAGTTTTTACCTATCATATTTAACAGCCACATACCTTCATCTGCGCGAACTGTTAATGACGATGTTATCATTAATATCGCCAACAAAATAATACTTACTTTTTTCTTCATTTTTATTCTCTATTAAAATAATTGTTTTCGTAGTTTTGATCAGGAATAGTTTTGGTTCTAAGTTGTGCGTTGTTAACTTGTTTATTGCTAGGTAATTTAATAATTAACGTATCGTTATCTTTCCAAATACTAGCATTATATTTAAAAAAGTCGAAAGAATTATCTTTATAAAAAATTTCTAAATCAATAGGGACAAATTTAACACCGTAGTTTTTGATAGTAATGGTAGAGTCAGAAATATTTTCAATGCCAATATCAATGTTTCCTACAGAGTTAAACCAATTTTCGTAAAAGAAACTCAAGTCTTGTCCCGAAACGCGTTCAAAAGTATAAAATAAATCAAAAGGATGAGGATGTTTACCATGCCAATCTTCAACAAATTGATTTAATGCTTTTGTCATATTGTCAGCACCAATCATATCTTCTATAATTGTATATCCAACTTGAGGAGCATAATAAGAAGCAATTGTAAAAGTTGTAATATTAGCCATTTGATACGATGGTGTTGTAATTTTAGCCTCGTATTGAGTTCCAAAAATTTGTTCAATTATGGTGTTTGCAGATGTAATTATATTGTCTTTTTTTGAATTAGCGCATTGAAAATATTGAGGAGTGTATTGAGTTAACCCTTCGTCCATAAATCCAAATTTGTTTTGGTTCATACCAGTTAAAAAAGGGAAATAAGAATGAGTAACTTCGTGACTAGTAACAAAAACCATATCATCATAATTGTCAAAACTTTCGTTAACCATCATTGGAAATTCCATACCACCGCTACCTTGAAAAATAGTCATGTGAGGATATGGATAAGGATAAGCAGGTTTTGTTTTACTTAAATATTCAAGAGTTTTAGCAGTAATATCAATACATTGTTTAAAATTTGGATTAGCATACACTGCACCAACTAAAGTTCTTGGCATTTTATCGTTAATATTTATAGATTTAGCAGTCCACATATATTCATTACTGCAAGCAAATACAAAATCTAAAACAGAATCAGCTTTAAAATGCCATACGTTTTCAGTATTTTTTAAAACATTATGAATATCATCTTTTGATATAATATCTATTTCATTATCAGAATTTAAAGCTTGAAGATATTTTTTGTATATTTTTTTATTAAAAATTTTTTGAGGATTTTGCAGAGTACCCGTAGCCCAAACGCACATAGCATTCGACATCGAAAGCTTTACGTCGTAGTTAGCAAATTCGAAATAGAATTCTTCGTTTCCTGAGTGTTGAACTCTATCCCAACCAAAAATATCGTCATAAACAGCAATTTGAGGATACCAATATGGAATAAGCCAAGAGTTTTTGTTATATAAACCACCTCTTAAATGGGTATATTTAGCAATTTTAGTTTCCCATTTTATATATAATTCAATAGAATCTCCTGGATTTATTGGATTAGGTAATAGTGCTTCAATTTGAGTATTGCTAGAATTGTATGATAAATCTAGTAAAGAGTTGTCTGGTTTTTTTATTGCAATTTTTTCAATTTTTACACCATCAAACAAATCTCTATAATCTATATGTCTATTGTGGCTTGTTGAGTTTTTATATACATTTCTATAAAGATTAATAACTATCGAATTTAGATTATTTTCACCACAATTGTAATAATAGACAACATTTTCTTCTCCACTAATCACCGCTAATTTAGAATTAAAAGAAGCAGATATTTTATAATCCGAAAAATTACTTTTATAATTATTGCCAGGTTTACCTATACGAGTTCTAGTATTATTGTTAACAGCAGAATCAAACTCTGGCGACACATAATAATTTTGACCAAAAGAATTAAAAAATATTAAACCTAACAATAAGGTAAGCAGATATTTGTATTTCATAATATATTTATTTTAAGAATTTCAAATATAGTTTTTTTTTAATTATAATATCATTTTTACTATAAAAAAAAATTCTAATTTCTTATTTGTTTACTCTTTAATATCATTATTTATTTTGAATAGTAATATTATTTAGTATTTTTGCAATAAACAATTAAGAAATATAAATTAATTAAGATTAAGCACATTGACTAAGCTAGATTTTAATTATAAATTCTAATTTATAGTTCCATGTTAAAGAAGTTACCAATAAATACTTATACCTTTAGTAAAATTAGAGAAGGTAATTATGAATATGTAGATAAAACCGAATATGTCTACAAAATGGCGCAAGAAATGGATATTGCCTTTCTAAGTCGTCCACGCCGATTTGGAAAATCAATGTTGTGTCATACTCTAAAAGAATATTTTAGCGGTAACAAAGATTTATTTAAAGGTCTTAAAATTTACGAACTTGAAAAAGATTGGGTAAAACATCCTGTATTCTTTTTTTCAATGTCTACTTTGAAAGATTGTACAATTTCAGAAATGAAAGATAAATTAATGCTTAATCTTGATAAGTATGCAGAAATATATGGCGATAATATTAAAGAAACAACTCCTGGTGCTAGATTGTCTGGATTAATTGAACGTTCAATGGAAAATAATGGT
>JAKSUC010000100.1 GCA_024413595.1 Bacteroidales bacterium | reverse complement strand
TTAGCATCTAAACTATGGGTATTATGGTTTATACATTTATGTTTATAACATAAACACCTAATAATTTTAGTATTATTTCATAAAACAACGTATATAACTAAAAATATTTTAAAAAATATTGAATATTTATATATTAAAATAACGTGTCTACAAGTATCTGTAAGGCTGTTTTTTACTTTACATTGAAAAAATAGCATAAAATATTAAAAAAAATATTGAAAAATATTTGGATATTTCAATTTTTTATATTATCTTTGCAGTGTCAAAATAAAAAAATAATAGACAACAATAATGAAAGCGTAAATCCGAAGCTGATAAACAAATTAAATTAAAACATGAAGAAAAGTTCGGTGCAAGTAGTTAAAGGAATCAAAATTTTTTTACAAGACATACAGTTAAAAAAATTATAAACTAAAATTTTAAGAAAATGAGAAATTTAAAACGCACAAATCTCGCTCACTTAAAAGTGAAAGAAACTGCCGATTTACAGTTGCGAGTTGTTACAGCTACAAAAGAGCTTAACACCGAAATCACAAAACCATATGTTGAACAAGTTAAAAATGCTTATGTTAACTTTGTTGCTGCTACTGAAATAGAAGCTACAGGAAGTTTAACAAAGTTGATTAACGAAAAAGCCGACAATATGGTAAACACATTAAGAAACTTGGATATTTATATCAAAGGTATGTGTTACAGTCCAATAGAGGACATTAAAACAAAAGCTGAAACTGTTACAGCTATGGTTAAACAGTCTGGATTCAATCTAAATACCAATAGAACATCAAAATTGAGTTGTATTCAAGTATTTTTAGATTTGGCAAAAAATCTTGATGAAGATTTGATTAATACATTAAATATTAAACCAATTCTTGATAAGATAAATTCAGATCTAAACGAATACATCATGATTGACGACCAACGTAACAATCATCGTTCTATAAGAAAAGGACGTGTTCAAGAATGCAAAAAAGCATTTATAAAATCTTTGAACATGTTAGTATCTACAATAGAAAATGCAATTTCAGTGTTTGGTATAGAAGATTATCAAGAATTCGTGAACCGTTACAATGAGATTATCATCTCAGTAAATTCTATGCTTGAAAGTCGTAGTTCTAACAAGAACAGCGAAGAAGATTTAGAAGTTTCGCAAGATGAAAATCTTATAAATACTGAAGCTCCAGCTACCCAAGCAGAGCAAGGTAAGTAACCCAACGGGGATAGGCTTAAAAACCTATTCCCATTTAAAAGAAAGTTAATCGTCCGTTATTTATATAAAAGAATTGATTTTTTTCATTATCTTAACCGTTGAACTTAATTGTTCAGCGGTTTTTTTATGTCTGTTTGGCTTTTTTTGTGTGGAATTTGTAGTGACGCGGTGTACCGCGTTTTTTTGTGTGAAAAAAATAGAGACGCGGTACACCACGTCTCTACAATACGCAATGATTGTACAACATGCGTAACGTCTATACAAATGGGGTTTGGTTACCGTAGAGACGTGGTGCATCGCGTTTTTTGTGTGAAAAAAATAGAGACGCGGTACACCACGTTTTTTTGTGTGAAAAAATAGAGACGCGGTACACCACGTCTCTACAATACGCATTGTTGTTATTTATATTTAAATTTATATATTGATTCTAAAAATCGTGTTTTGCAATTAATACACACCAATAATATCTATATTTAGAATTAGGGTTATATGCCATTCCGATACCAATATCATAACAATTAGCCCAAAAACTGTGCATGCCTAATAAATGTATACGGTGTCCTGCGTTTTCGTCATCGTCACCACCATCGTATAATAATTGTATAATAGTTTTAATACCAGTATCGTTGCCAGCAGCTAATGACTCAAAGTTGTTGTCTGATTTGTCGGTTAAAAATTCTTTTGTTAATGTATATCCAGCTTCGTTGATAAAATAATTCATTCCATATCCTTCTGGGTCAACGTGTGCAAAATATTCACGATTTGCCATGTCTTCTGCTTTTCGTTGTGCAGCTTTGTATAATGTAGAATTCCAATTTAAAGAATGTAACGCTTTTGCAGTTAATTCAATACCAACTTCTTCGGAATATGCTTGAGGATTGTTTCTAACTTTGTTTAGATAGTTTACAGCGTTTTGAATTTCTTGAGGCATTGAACTAAAAGAGTTGTCGTTGTCAGCGGTTTGATTATTAGTATTGTCCGCGTTTTCTGTTTCTTGGTTTAATGTCTCTTGATCGTTGTCGCTAAATTTGTTGTCATCATCACCAAATAAATAATCGTCACAATAAAAATCATTTTCTCCATATTCTTCGTCGTCAGAATATTCTTCGTCGTTGGAATATTCTTCGTCGTTGGAATATTCTTCGTCGTTGGAATATTCTTCATTGTCGGCATATTCTTCGTCAGTGTATTCTTCGTCGTTATATTCTTCGTCGGTATATTCTTCGTCGGTGTATTCTTCGTTGTCAGATTGATTATTGTAGTTGTTATTATGAAGGTTTCCATTGTTATAACCATGATTTTGTGGATGATGGTTGTTATTGTTATAGCCATGATTTTGTGGATGATGATTGTTATAACCATGGTTTTGTGGATGATGATTGCTATTATTATTGCCGTAATGATTTCCATGATTATACCCATGACTTGGTTGTTGGTGATTACCATGATTGTTATGATAGTTGCCATGATGAGTATTTCCATGGTGAACTCTTTCATAGTTAAAATGTTTTGGTTTAAAAACATTGTTTTGGGCGTAGATATCTAACGACATTGTTATTAGCCCAATTGCAATTATTAACATTAAAAGTTTTGTCTTCATTTTTTATTATTTTTAGAATTTGATATATTGATTTGTTTTTGTTTTTACTATATAGATGAAAAAACACCCAAAATTCCATAAAAATTTAGGAATTTCTTTTAATTTTTTTTCAACAATTTTATAATTTAAATAATATTAGTTTGTTAAAGATATTGAAAATTCAAAATAGTTTGATAATTTTGAAAAAAAAATGTCTCTATATGCACAAATAGGCGATACCATTAGGGTTTATTCTTCTTTATCAAAAGTGGTTGGTATAAATATTATTATGTATCCAGATAATGATATTTATTCTACGTTTGTTGAATATTGTATTAAAAAAATTGATGATAATTCAATTTGGTATATTGAGGATAATTTAACGCAAAATGATTTATTAAAGGTTTATCAAAAAGATAATAGTAGTCATTTGTATTATGTACGTCGCAATTTTTTTTCAAAATATGATATAATAAAACGTCAATGTTATGTTTATAAAACAATAGGCGAAACAGATTATCAAAGTGGAGATGTTTTTGATTATATTTATGATGAAAATTCGCAAACCTTTTTTTTGAAAAAAAATACAACAAATTATTATGGCATATTGGTAAAACGAATTTATGTAAAGGTAATAAAATCAATGTTTTCGTTGCCCGAAGATTATTTAGAAGATCGTTTGCCGCAAATTTCACAGTTTCATAATGATGAAAAATTTAGAAATACTATAGATAATAATAATGGAAATTTTGAAGTAGGAGATGGGTTGCTGATTAATGATAATGAGTATTATGTTGTGTCAGAAAGTAGGTTAAAATATGGTGTTAATAGAAAAAGTTTTGCGGAATATAAATTATATAATGTAAATGATAAAGAATATTATTGGCTAAAATTTATTGTAAGGAAATATTGGCTATTAAAATCATCCGACAAAACAAGTTTTGAAAGTTTTCCAGGTGATACAATTAAAGGTCAACAATATCGAAATTGTTTTGATGGCAATTGGCATGATATAAATAAAGATTATTCAACATTTCAACTAAAAGTATCAGACAAAGAATGTTTTATAAAAGAGATATGGATGAATGAAACTGAATATTTTAATGGAATTTTAGTTTCAAAAAAAAATATGCCAGTAATAAAATATGATTATCAACGCTCTACACCATGGAAACAACTTAAATATTCAAAAAATACTAAGACAAAAATTTTGTATCGAAATATAATACCTTTGTTTCAATTGTTGTTGTTGATTTTTGTATTGATTTGCTTATTTAATTTAAAATTCAATTATATATTGATATTATTTATTATAGCATTGTTAATAGTATTAATATTTTATCCCTCTCAACATTTACGAAAATATAAAAATACATTTGATAAATGGGTGCAACATAAAGAATAAAAAAAAGGTTCAACATTTTTGTTGAACCTTTTTTATAGAAATAAATAATTAATTATTTCTTAGTAAGTTTTTCAGTGCTAGTAGGTGTTTTAAAGTTCATTTCTGTTTTACTGGTTAATTCACCAGTGTATGTGTTGTTGTCATCACCAGAAGCAGTGTAAACACCAGTTTTTTCATCAAACGAACCAGTAAGGTTAACAGTGATTTCTTCAGGAACAGGATCACCACCTTTTACTTTTGTGTTAGGAACTTTCCAATATTTAAAAACACCAGCTTTAACGTCTAAATTCAAGTCGTTGTCGTCAGCATCTTTACCACTCCAAACAGAATTGTTAAATTCATCAGCTGTTAAAAATTTAGCAGTGTTGTCTGGTTTGTTTGGATTGTCTGGATTGTTAGGATTGTCCGGATTGTTAGGATTGTCTGGATTGTTAGGTTTGTCCGGATTGTTAGGATTGTTGTTAGGAACAGGATCTGGTGTTGGTTCATCTTCTCCACCACCACATGATGTTGCCATTACACTAAACATTGCCATTAATGCTATGGCAAAAAGATACTTGATTTTTTTCATAATTAACAAAATGTTAAATGTATTTACTATACGTTATTAATTTAAATTTTCTGCAATATAAATATTTTTTTGCAAAGGCGTAATTTATTTTAAATAATTAACTATTTTTTATTATTAAACGTTAGATTTATTGCTTTTGGTATGTTGTAGATAATATCCGATGCGATAATCCCACATTCACCTAATTCATTTTTTGCAATATCTCCAGCTAATCCATGCAAATAAACACCTAGCTGTGTAGATTTTTTAGCTGTTATTTTTTGAGATAATAAGCTAGCTATTATCCCAGTAAGCGTGTCTCCACTACCAGCAGTAGCCATACCAGGGTTTCCTGTAGTATTGAAACTTATATTTCCTTCAATATCGCATACCATAGTATTCGCGCCTTTTAATACGATATTTATTAAATATCGTTTGCTATTTTCTGTTAATTTTTTAATTTTTTCTAAATTATTTTCAGATTTTCCAAATAGTCTTTCAAATTCTTTTGGATGAGGTGTTAATATTGATTGTGGTGGAAGTTCTTCTAAAAGTTCTTTATGTGTTGATATAATGTTTAATGCGTCGGCATCTAATACTATAGGTTTTTGTTTTTCTTTAGCTTGTTGTATTAAATGTTTTAATGCTATATATGTGTCTTCAGTGGTTCCAATTCCAGGACCAACTGCTATTGAGGTATATTTTTCGATGTTTATTTTGTCACTAAAATATTTTTGATTTGTATCGCAACTTACCATAGTTTCGGGTGATGATATTTGAACAATATCAACACATTTAGCAGGTATATGAATTGTTACAAGTCCCGAACCAGTTCTATGACTTGCTTTGCAACATAATATACCAGCACCCATTTTGCAATATTCACCAGCTATTATTAAAGTATGTCCAAATGTGCCTTTGTGACTATGTTTTGGACGTGGTTTTAATATTTGTTGTGCTTCGGTTTGGGTAAATAAACTATATTTACAATCAAAAGAGGGTAGGAGTGAGGTGTCTAATCCTATTTTTATAATTGACATGTTTCCTACGTATTTATAGTTTTCGGCTAACATCAATGATAAAAATGGATATTCTATTTTGAGTGTTTCGTTAGCATTTATCACAGCATCTGTTGGTTCTGGTATGTTTTCATCACCTAAACCTGATGGAGTATCTATTGATATTATTTTTTGTTGTGATTTGTTTATGTGATTTATAACATCATAGGCAAATCCTTCAACTTTTCTATTTAGTCCCGACCCAAATATTGCATCTATTATTATGCTATTGTTTGAATGTATGGGTAGTTCGTCTTTGTTGCTTATTAAATGAAAAGAAGATTTATTTATTTTAATAAATCTTTCATAATTAATTTTGCAATCGCTAGACATTCTGTTACTGTTGATAAGATATATTTGACAATTATATCCTAATTCAAATAATTTTCTACCTATAACAAACCCATCACCACCATTGTTGCCACTACCACAATATATATATATGACTTGATTTTTATTAATAAGAGTAACAATTTTTTGGGTTAATGCTATACCAGCTCTTTCCATCAATTCAGTTGATGAAATTCCTTCAGTTTCTATAGTTTTTGCGTCTAATTGACGCATTTGATATGATGTGATAATTTGCATTTATTTTTCGCGATATAGATATATTGTTCCCGAACGTTTTATGTTGTTGCCATCTTTTCCATATACTATTATATCATAATAATATGTACCAGGAGGACAATCTCTATTACCTTTGTTGTCAACAGTTCCGTCCCAACCAAATACAGCAGGAATAATTTCGTCCCATTTATAAACAGTTTGTCCGTAAGAATTATATATTTTACCTTTAATTGAACTGATATTGGCAGGCATTTTTGTTAATCCACCGCTTTCTAAAAAAGATTCATCTTTGTTGAAAAATGTAAAAACGTCATTTTGCCCATCTTGATTAGGTGTAAAAATGTTCACTTCTTTAATTTCTAGTGGACGTGGAACAATTTCTATGTTTTGAGTGTCACGATCAATACAGCCAAAAGCCGATTCTGCTTGAAATATTATTTTGAAAACTCCTTTATCGTAATAGGCGTGAGGCGCAGGATTTATGTTTTCGTTTGGCGTTTTATCTCCAAATATCCAAATATAATTATTTCCCCAAGATGTTGTGCTATTAAAATTAACTTCGTCTCCAATAAAGGTTGTGCTATCTCCAACGCCTTCAAAGGTTGGTTTTTCTACTGTTATATATATTGTGGTGTCGTGATAGCAATTAAAATTATCGTTTATAGAAAAATTGTATCTTGTTACGTCATATTCTTGAGGTGTAACTTTACATTCACCTTCGCTTGTGGCAGAAACTCCTTTGCCAACCCAAACCGCATGTTTAAGATCGTATGTTTGATTGTATTCCCATTTTGATTGTTCAAGAATGCTATTGTCTAAGTTTAAAGAAAATTCAATGGCATATCCTTCATTTGCGGTTCCTTGTGATGACACTTTTATTGTCCAATCTCCATTTATTGGACATCCTATTAATTCACTAAAACTTTGTTCAGTTTTATAATTTCCAGCAGGTAATACTGTATCGTTTTGATTTAGTGTTGTATTATTAATTGTGTTGTTGCCATTTTCGATAAATGTATAATTATATAATGTTCCAAATCCTTTGCTACTTGGAAGTCCCATCATATATCCCTCGTTTGTACTATAATCTTTTAAAACAATTTCTTTGTTGTTTGGACACGCAAGAGTGATTTTTACGTCTTTACTATTTTCGTGATCCATTTTTATGGTTACACTTTTTATTTCAGCCCCTGTAGTTATGTTTTTGTTGTCGAATGTTTTTAATCTAACAAACGAAGTCCATTCTTTGTTAAATAAAGATTGTTCTATTAATTCTGTATGTGTAGTTATTGGTTTATAAAATAATGTAGTGTCGTTTGTTGGTAAATTTAAAGTTACACTTTCACCAAGACATATTCCAGTTTGGCTTTCTGGAATAGACGTTTTGTATCTGCTAAAACTTGGAGGATTTCCAACTAAAACAGTTATTTTGCTATAGGCATAATAATCATTATATACCGCTTTAACCATTGTAATGTAAGAACCACCTTTACTAAAAGCATGATTAATGGTATTAGTAGATGATTTATTTATTATTGTTCCATCGTCAAAATCCCACGAAAATTCTGCGTTTACGGGTTCTCCGTTTATGGATGCGTTTGCAATAAATTCTATTGCTTTATTTTTGCATATTTTTATTGTATCATTATTATTATTAGCTGTTAATGTAACAACTAAGTTTTGAGCCAATAATGTAATTGGTGTAATAATGGTAATTATTGCTAATAAAATATATTTCACTTGTTTAGACGTTTTTGTTAAAATAAACGTCCAAAATTATTATCTTTTGTGTAAATGATAAAATTTTTTTTTGTTATCTTCTTTCTCTAAAACTCTTTAATATATCAGTAGCTTCTTTTTTTAAAGGTTTATCGTATCTGATAAATATTTTTAAAGTTTTTCTTGAATGAGGAGAACTTAACTCAGCGGCAATTGCATTTTGAAAATGATTATATTCACCTTCTATCATCCAACCTGTATAGTCTATTGTTGAAATATGTTTTTTAATTCGTCCATTTACATGAATAAGATTTGCGTTTGCTACATTGTTTACGTCTACTTTCATATAGTTGTTTGGATATGAATTCATTTCAATTTGCACTTTTAAAAATATATGGCTGTCCGAAAATTCAGCATAATAATCATTTTGAATAAGAGAAATCATACTAGCAGGGCATTCAAACGAAATATTATTAATGCCGAACCATTGTAATTCGTGTCTAAAAGGTGGTGGAACATCTCTACGATTATTATGATGATTGTCGGGCGGTGGTGGTGGGGGTGTTGTTCTGCGGTCGTTATGGTTTCTTTCGTTATTCCAACCATTATGATCGCGCGTATCTACGTAACCTCTATTTTGAGCGTAGCTTATTGTTGCGGTAAACAACAATGTAATTATTATTATTATATTTTTCATGGTTCTTAGTTTTTTAAAGGTTTTTATTTATTAGACTATTTTATTTTTAAGAGGTTAATTTTAAATATCTTAAAAAATATTAAAATGTCATCTACAACTTCGTACCACCAATTCTACAATGCAATCTACTACAATGAAAACAACAGCTTCAACAAAAACATCTACAATAAAATTTCCACATGTATTCCAAAATCCTCTTGAAAACTCTTCTCTAGCCAATCTATTACGATGACGACGAGCTTGTTGTCGTTCTATTTTTTCGTTGTCAACATTTTCGTCCATTATGATTACTCCATCTTCAAGAGAATTTTCACTGTTGGTGGATTGTTCTATTGATTGATTTGGATTTACTGACATTAAACTGTCAGTTTCTAGATTTTGTGAGAATGCAAAAAAAGGTAAAAAACTAATTACTAATATTAAAATTATATTTTTCATAGGTGTTTATTTTTGGTTTTTGAATTGTACAAAGATAATAATTTTAGTAGAAAGTAGCAAGTAGAAAGTAGCAAGTAGAAAGTAGCAAGTAGAAAGTAGC
>JAKSUC010000010.1 GCA_024413595.1 Bacteroidales bacterium | reverse complement strand
AACAAAAATATTAGTAGTTAATTAATTTATAATTAGATAGATATAAAAATAATAATGAAAAAATTATTTTTTTTAGAAATATTTATATTAATAATGGCAAGTTCATGCGTAAATAAAAATGGAGATAAACCAATAGCAGAAAAAAATCCCCACGAATTTGAAGAGTTTGGAAATAAAAGAGTTGACAATTATTATTGGTTGAAAAATAGAAAAGATCCCAAAGTAATGTCATATATAAAATTAGAAAATGAATATACCAAAAAGCATTTTTCAAAATCTACACAAAAATTACAGGATAAATTATATCAAGAATTAAATTCAAGAATAGTAGATATTGATTCAACAGTTCCATATTATGAAAATGGTTACTATTATTATACACGCTACGAAAAAGATAAAGAATACGAAATATATTGCAGAAAAGAGTCGCTAGATTCAGCAGAACAAATATTATTAGATGTTAATGAATTTGACGAAAGCAATGATTATGTTGATGTTGATAATATATGTATAAGTCCAAACAAAAACATAATGGCTTATGCAATTGATACAATATCAAGAAAAAAATACGAAATTAGATTTAAAAGTTTTAGTCAAGAATATTCATATAATGACAAAATTATAGACACAGATGGACAAGTAGTATTTGCAAACGACTCACATACTGTATTTTATATAACCAAAGATCCAATTTCTTTAAGAAGTTTTAAATTATTTAGACATATATTAGGTCAAAGTTCACATTTAGATTTAGAAATATTTTACGAAGACGATGCAGAATATGAATTATTTGTTCAAAGATCAAAATCAGATAAATATTTATTTTTAAATCACAATAGTTCAACGTCTTCCGAAGTAAGAATATTAAGTGCATCAAATCCATTTTCAGAATTCAAAATTTTTAGAAAACGTAAAGAAGGATTAGAATATTATATAGATCATTGTAATGACAAATTTTGGATTAGAACAAATGAAATGGGTAAAAACTTTTGTATAATGACTTGTGATTCAGAAGAATTTAATGATAATTGGCAAGTTTTTATTCCTCATGATAATAATGTATATATCGAAGATTTTGAAATTTTTGACAATTATTTGGTATTAGAAGAACGTAGAAATGGATTGTCATGTTTTGAAATTGTTGACATTAAAACCAAAGAACGTCATTTGATTGATTTTGGAGAAGAAGCTTATGAGGTATGTTTAGAAGATAATCCAGAACCTAATTCAAATATTCTTAGATATAGCTATTCTTCATTAACAACTCCTTTATCTATAATAGATTATAATATGAAAACAAAGGAGAAAACTATTTTAAAAGAAAAACAAATACCAAATTTTGATAAAAATAATTATGAAGTAAAAAGGCTAAATATTGATTCAAGAGACAATGTAAAAATACCTGTTACAATTCTTTATAAAAAAGGAACAAATCTTGAAAATCAAAATAATATGCTATTATATGCCTACGGTGCATATGGCTGTTCAGAAGAAGATGGATTTACCTCTTCAGTTTTTAGTTTGGTAGATCGAGGATTTATTTATGCAATAGCACATGTAAGAGGAGGAAGTGAGTTGGGCTATCAATGGTATGAAAATGGTAAACTACTCAACAAGATGAATACATTTAATGATTTTATAGATGTTAGCGAATATTTTATCAACAATAATTATACATCACCTACAAAATTATTTGCAGACGGAGCAAGTGCAGGCGGTTTGCTAATTGGAGTGATAGCCAATATGCGACCAGATTTATATAAAGGTTTAATTGCAGAAGTTCCATTTGTAGATGTAGTTACAACAATGAATGATCCATCAATTCCCCTAACCACAAATGAATATGATGAATGGGGAAATCCAAACGAAAAACAATATTATGATTATATGTTGAAATATTCGCCATACGACAATATTATAGAACAAGATTATCCAGCAATGTTTGTAACAACAGGACTTTATGATTCTCAAGTACAATATTGGGAACCTCTTAAATGGGTTGCTAAATTGCGAGAATTTAAAACTGATAAAAATCCATTATATATAACAGTAAATATGAAAACTGGACATTATGGAGATTCTGGAAGATTTGAAAGAAATAAAGAAACTTCTTTAATTTACGCATTTATTTTAAATTTGGCAGGCATAAAAGAAAAATAACGTGGAATTACTCAGGAAAATTACCAACGAACAACTTAACAGTTTACCCCTCAAAGCATTTGAGGGCGAAATAATTGTTGTAGATACTATCGAAAAAGTTGATAGTGCAGTAAAATATTTATCAAGTTTTAACAAAATAGGTTTTGATACAGAAACACGTCCATCTTTTAGAAAAGGTAAAATTAACAAAGTTGCACTTTTACAATTGTCAACAGAAAATAAAGCATTTTTGTTTAGAACATGTAAAATAGGACTACCTAACAATGTTGCAACATTGTTAGCAAATAAAAAAATATTAAAAATAGGAGTAGCTATTCGAGATGATATAAAAGGATTACAAAAATTAAGTCAATTTGTTCCTGGAGGTTTTGTTGAATTGCAAGAATTTGTAAAACAATACGGTATAGAAGTTGCAGGATTAAAGAAACTTAATGGAATTGTTCTTGGATATAGAATATCAAAATCAAAACAATTATCAAATTGGGAAGAAGTTAAATTATCTCACGGACAATTAGTTTATGGAGCAACAGACGCTTGGTCGGGATTGCTTATTTACAATAACCTATTAACACATAAAATACACATGAATTATAAATTATTAGATCAAATTTCAAAAAAGTACGAAGAAAAATATTCTGGAGAATTTATCACAGTTCGTGCACCTGGAAGAATAAATCTTATTGGCGAACATACAGATTATAACGAAGGTTTTGTTTTGCCAACAGCTGTTAGTTCTGCTATGTATTTTGCAATTGGAAAACGTAATGATGATTTAGTAAAAATCTATTCATACGATTTTAAGCAAGAATGTGAATTTACTATCAATCAATCTGATAAACCACAAAATCAATGGGCATCATATCTTTTTGGAGTAACAAAAATTATTCAAGAAAAAGGTTATAAAATATCAGGATATAACTGTGTTTTTGGAGGTGATGTGCCCGTTGGAGCAGGAATGTCATCTTCTGCTGCACTAGAAAGTGGTCTCGTTTTTGCAATTTCTCAACTTAACAATTTGAATATTAATAAAATAGATATGGCAAAAATTGGTCAACAAAGCGAACATGAATATGTTGGTGTTAAATGTGGAATAATGGACCAATTTGCAAGTATTTTTAGCATGGAAGGTAAATGCGTTAGACTTGATTGCCGTTCTCTTGAATATGAATATAATAAACTTGAAATGAATGATTATATTTTTGTATTAACTGATACAAAAGTAAAACATTCGTTAGCATCAAGCGAATATAATACACGTAGAAAAGAATGTTCTATTGGAGTAGAAGCAATTAAAGAAAACCATCCAAAAATAAAATCTCTACGTGATGTTAATTTGCAGATGATTAATGAAATAAAAGAAAAAGTTTCAGAAAAAGTATTTAATCGATGTAAATTTGTTGTAGAAGAAAATCAACGAGTAATTGATGCTTGTGATAAACTAAACGCAGGAAATCTCGTAGAATTTGGAAAACTACTTTATGCAAGTCATAATGGACTAAGTAAAATGTATGAAGTAAGTTGCAAAGAACTAGATTTTCTTGTAGAAAATACCCAAAATATGGACTACGTTCTTGGTTCAAGAATGATGGGTGGTGGTTTTGGAGGATGTACTCTAAGTTTAATTAAAGCTGACAAATTAGATGAATATAAATCAATTATAGCTCCAGCATATAAAAAAGAGTTTAATATTGATTGTAAATTCTATGTTGCAACAGCTGAAAATGGCGTAGAGTTAGTATAATTTATTAATTTTTAAAATTTTAGGATTATGAAAAACGCTTTTCACGCTTACGACATTCGTGGAGTTTGGAACAAAGATTTCAACAAAGACGATGTCTACAAAATTGGATTTTTTATACCTCAATTGCTTGATACAAAACAAATTATTGTAGGTCGCGACGGACGTGTTTCGTCTCCTGAAATACATGATGCTCTTTTAAAAGGATTAACTGATGCAGGTGCAGATGTTTATGATATTGGATTGGCAACAACTCCAATGGTATATTTTGCAACTGCTAATTATAATTTTAAAGCAGGTGTTCAAATCACAGCTTCGCACAATCCTGGTGAATATAATGGTTTAAAAATTTCTAAAGAAAATGCACTTCCAGTTGGATACGACTCAGGTCTTGACAAATTAGAAAAACTTGCTACAGAAGGAGTTGTTGTGCCTGTTGAAAATAAAGGGAAAGTTATTATTAAAGATATAAAACAAGATTATTTAGATTTTCAGAAAAAGTATTTTTCTGATATTTCTAATATAAAAGTAGGTGTAGATTGTTCAAATGGAGCAGGAACTTTAATTGCCAAAGATGTTTGGGGAAATACACCAATTTATATTAACGAAAAATTAGATGGAAATTTCCCTTGTCATGCTCCAAATCCATTAATTCCTCAAAATACAGTTCAAATGCAACAACTTGTTGTAAAAGAACAACTTGATTTAGGAATTGTATTTGATGGCGATGCTGACAGAGTGGTTTTTGTTGATAATAAAGGTCGTCATGTTCCACCTGATTTGGCAATTGCTGCTATGGGTAATTACTTTTTTGGAGAACAAAAACGTTCTGGATATGTAATTGAAGATATTAGAACTTCAAAATCTGTTGAAGAATATTTACAACAATTTGGAGCAAAAGTATTTATGTGGAAAGTTGGTCGAGCAAATGCAGCACCTAAATTACGAGAACTTGACGGTTTGTTTGGTGGTGAATATGCTGGACATTATTATTTCCGTGACTTCTTTTTTAGTGATAGTGGTGTTTTAGCAGGAAGTATTATACTTCAAGTGGTTTCTAAACTTAAAGCTAATAATAAAACTTTTGCAGATTTAATTGATGAAATCAGAAATTATGAAAATTCTGGTGAAATCAATTTTAAAATAGAAGATAAACGTGGTGCTATGGAACGTGTTAAAAATTATTATGTTTCTAAAGAAAAACCTACCGCAATTTACGATTTTGATGGATACAGAGTTGAATACAAAGATTGGTGGTTTAATATTAGAATGAGTAATACAGAAGCTTATCTTCGTTTACTTTGTGAAGCAAAAACTAAAGAATTGTTAGACGAAAAAGTTCAAGAAATTACAAACTTGATTAACAATTAAAAATGAATTACATATAAAAAAATCCGAAATTCAATGAATTTCGGATTTTTTATTATATAATTTTTATAAATTATAATCCTTTTTCAATTTCAGGAAACCAATCAGAAGTTTCTGATTTTTTAATAATATTAATATTAAGAGTTTCTAATTCTGACAATTTAACACTGCTATTATTGCTAACAGGATGATACCAAGACATTTTACCAAAATATTCTTTTAAATCAGCAGAATTAAACACATATCCGTGACGAGCATAAATTTCGTTACGCATAATACGCAAAAGATCTTTGCTAAAATATCCAGTTGTACCAATTACTGGAGAGTGTTGAGTATATACCCAACGACCTGTTTTTGTTGAACTTTCTTGTTCTTTTTTGCTTAATTTTTTATACAAAGTTGTTTTTTCGTATTCAAACTCATCATCAATAGGTTTTGTATTGTATAGATTAATACCAGTTGTTGACATTTCAATGATATATACTTTTCCGTCGCTTAATTTTATACAATTAGTACTAACATAATCATTTAAAACACATTCAAATGTTTGTTTTTTACCATTAATAGTTAAACTGTAATTATTAAAATAATATTCAACACCATTTGCATCTGAATAACGACCTTGTAAAACAGTAACAAAATTATCATAAACTCGGTCTAACAATTCGCCATCATATTTTTGAATAATATCAACAATTTCATTTTTAGAATTTAAAGCAACTAAAAATTCATATTTAACATTATTATCATTAATAACGCGATATTCAACCTTACTACCAATTTCTCCAAATGAGGAATAATCAAAATCACTATTATAAGGAACAACAGTAAATTGTTTTTCCGCTTTTTTTGTTAATGCAAATTGATAACCACCTTCATGAAGAGTACCTCCTTCAAAAACTATTTTTGAACCCTTTTGTTCTGCTTTATAATTTGTAAAACCATCGGTCCATTCAGTACCTGCAAAATTTTGCGCTGAAACAAACATTGTCTGCAAAATCATAGCAGACATTATTAAAAAACATTTTTTCATAATTTTAATGCTAAATGTATTATTATTTATATTTAAAATAAGTTTTATATTCAATGTATAATAACTCTTTTAATAATAAAATATTGTTTGTATAAAAAAAATTATTATTTTTGTAAATAATGGGAATTTCAAAAATTGAAAAGATATTTTTATGAATAATAATTATAAACTTATTGAAAAACGTAGAGTTAAAGATATTGACGCTGACGTTTTTTTGCTTGAACACATAAAAAGTGGTGCAAGAGTTATAAAAATTGCAAATAATGACAGAAATAAGACATTTTGCATTTCATTTAAAACAGAACCTGTAGATGATTGTGGAACTCCTCACATTATGGAACACTCTGTTTTGAATGGTTCTAAAAAATATAATGTTAAAAGTCCTTTTGACCAATTATTAAAAGGTTCTCTTCAAACATTTTTAAACGCTATGACAGGTAACGAATTAACTATGTTTCCTGTTGCAAGTATTTGTGAGAAAGACTATTTTAATTTGATGGATGTATATTTAGACGCCGTTTTTAATCCATTGATTTATGACGATCCTCGAATTTTAATGCAAGAAGGATGGAGAATGGTGCTTGAAAACGAAAACGATATTCCTAAATATACTGGCGTTGTATACAACGAAATGAAAGGTTATTATAGTGATCCTCAAAGAGAATTAGATTTTAGAATTTTTCAAAATTTATTTCCTGACAATGGTTATGGAAAATCTTCTGGAGGATATCCTACAGAAATTACAAATCTTACTCAAGAAAAATTTACTGATTTTCATAAAAAAAATTACCATCCTGAAAATTCATACGTATTTTTTTATGGTGATGCAGATATTGAAAATGAACTACAAATTCTTGATGAACAATATCTTAGTAAATTTTCTAAAATTGGCGGAAATTATGAAATAATTCCACAAAAACCTTTTGATAAAATGAAAAAGGTGTCATTAAATTATCCTGCTTCTGAAGATGCTAATGTTAATGGTGATACTTTTTTAGCAATTAGTTTTGTTATTGGCAGAAATACTGATACAAAATTATGTTTAGCTTTAGATATTTTAGCCGACGTTTTAGTTTATCAAGAGTCGGGAATTATTAGAAATGCTTTCCAAAAATCTGGATTGGGTAGCGACATTGAAGTTTCATTTGAAAATAGTCAACAACCTGTATTCTCTTTTATTGCTCATAATTGTAATAAAGGCGATAGTGAAAAATTTAAAAATTTGATTTTTAACACTTTAAAAGATGTTGTTAAAAATGGAATTGATAAATCAATAGTGTCAGCAGTTGTTAATCGACGAGAATTTATTTTACGCGAAGGCAATGATGCTCAACTAGGTTTAAAATATTTATCAGATATTATTATGCCTTGGTTGTTTGATAATAATCCTATTAAATATCTTGAGTCGTCAAAAATTCTTTCTGATTTAAAAAATAGCACAAATAATGGTTATTTAGAAGAAGTTATCGACAAATATTTTATCAATAATAATCATTCATTATTAACAGAATTTATTCCTCAAGTTGGGTTAGAGGCTGAGATAGAGGCTAATATTAAAAATAATCTTGTTCAATATAAAAATAATATGACTAAAGAACAGATTAATAAATTAATAGAAGATACTCGATTGTTAGATGAATTTCAAAATCAAGAGGAAACTCCTGAACAATTAAAATGTATTCCAACTTTAAGTAAAGAAGATATCAATCCAAATGCAGAAAACTATATTATCGAACCTCTAAAAATAGATGATGTAGATTTATTATATCGTGAAGATGCAACTAATGGAATTGTTTATACCAAATTTATGTTCGATTTAAGAACACTTGATTTTCAAATGCTTCCATACGTTGGTTTATTAACTGAACTTTATTGTAAATTAGATACTAAAAATTTAAGTTTTGGCGAAATTGATAAATTGAGAAAAACTTATACAGGTGGTTTAACATCATATACAAATATTTATGCTAAAATAGAAGGTAAAGAAAAAAAATCATTGCCTAAGTTTTTCTTTTCTGTTAAAATGCTTTTAGAAAACATTGATAAATCTTTATCTTTAGTAGAAGATATAATGTTGAACACAAAATTTCAAGATAAAGTTCGTTTAAAAGAACTAATTTCTCGTCATTTTTCTCAACTTGAAGCAGATATTAGTTCAAGTGCTTTTTATTATGTTAAAAATAGAGCTGACTCTTATTATGATAATGCTTCTTTCATTGATGAATATCTAAGTGGCATTGATTATTACTATTTTGTTAAAGATTTAAATGAAAATTTTGATACTAAAGTAGATGATTTAATAAATAATCTAACAAATATTTCTAAGAAATTATTTAACAAAAATAATATGGTGCTTGTTTTATGTTGCGAAAATGAAAATAAAGAAAACGTAATTTCTAAAATTAAGCAATATATTCAGCAAATTAATTCTGACAAAGTTGAATTAAACGAATGGAAACTAAATTTATGTAACAAAAACGAAGCATTTACAGGTTCTAGCAAAGTTCAATATGTAATAAAATCATATAATTTTAGAAACTCTGATTTTAATTGGACTGGTTCTATGAGTGTTTTAAGTAAAATATTATCACTCAATTATTTACACAATGCAATTAGAGTTAGGGGAGGAGCATATGGTAGTTTTGCTCAAATTACACACGATGGAAGTATGATTTTTTCAAGTTATCGTGATCCTAATTTAGTTGAAACTATTAATGTATATAATAATGTTTCTGAATTTTTAGAAAATTTAGAAATTTCTGATGATGAAATGTTAAAATATATAATTGGAACTATTTCGTCATGTGATCAACCAATGACAGTTTCTCAAAAAACTAAAACTGCAATTAATAGATATTTGAGTGGCAAAACTTTAGAAAATATTCAAAAAGTAAGAAACGAAATTATAAACACTTCATTAGAAGACATTAAAAAGGCTATAAATATTTTAAAAGATTTTGAAAAAAATGGCTCTATTTGTGTCTTTGCAAGTGATGAAAAAGCAAACAATAATGCAAAATTATTCAATAAAATATTAAAATTAACTAAATAAGTAAAACTATGAAAAAGATAATGTATTTATTGCCAATATTAGTATTGACAATATTATTTCAAAGTTGCGAAGGTCCAATGGGACCAGAAGGTCCGATGGGTCCTGCAGGACCAGCAGGTGAAAATCCTTATTGGGCAGGTACTACATTAACTGTAAAAAGTGATGATTGGATAGCTGTTGATGGTTATTATTATTATACTTTTACAGGAATATCTGAAATAACAGAAGATATATGTAATGAAGGTATTGTTAGTGTATATCAATATTTTGAAGAAGTTCAAGCACCTTTACCTCGTATTAATTATAATGAAAATCCTGATGATGGTTATCGTTGGACAGAAGTTGTGGATTACGAATATAAACCAGGTGTTTTAACATTTAGTGTTTTATACAATGATTTTGACACTGGTGTTCGTCCTCCAACAATGGATTTTAGATTAATTTGTCATTATTAAAATAAAAATCCTCTCAATAAAATTGAGAGGATTTTTTTATAATTTATATAGCGAAATATTTCCATCGTCACATATTGCATATCCTGAAGAAGAATTTCCTTTCGGCAATGAAATTGAACCTGGATTACATATTTCTATGCCGTTTACTCTTCTATATTCTTGAATATGAGTATGTCCATAAAAAAATATATCAATTTTATTAAATGTTGGGAATTTTGAATTTTCTACTATTGTTGACTTACTATTTATCTGATAAGGAGAATAAATATGTCCATGTGATGAAAATATAGTTTTATTTTTATCATTAATCAAAGAATAATCAGCCATTATTGGAAAATTCAACAACATTTGATCAACTTCTGCATCGCAATTTCCTCTACATGCTAATATTTTATCACTCAATGGATTAAGCATTTCTACTACACTTTTGGGATTATATCCTTCTGTAATAATATTTCTTGGTCCATGATATAAAATATCTCCTAATATCAATATGAAATCACAATTTTGTTTAACATATTGATTTAAAACTTTTTCACAAGCTATTGCATTCCCATGTATATCTGAAAAAACTAATATTTTCATTTTATAGTATATTCAGCTGCTGATACTTGATTATTTGGATCAACCATAATTAATAATATGCGACCACCCGCTGTATTTCCGTTTTTTCTTTGTTGTGAATATTCAAAAACAATTGGACATGTACCTGTTTTAAGTGCTTCAAATGTAAATGTGTGAACTCCACCAACTCCAACTTTTCCATTGCTTTCATTTGGTTTATATTCGTCTGATACATATTTTACTAAATCAGGTTTTCTTATTTTATAACTCCATGTATATCCAGTTGTTGCATTTCCAATTAACTTAACAATTACTTTATTATCTTTACAAGTAAAACTCATTGGATTTCCTCCATCTGGAGTTTTGGCTGCTTCTTTTGGCATACCGCAAGATACTATTAACAAAGATATTACTGTTAATAATAAAAATATTATTTTTTTCATTTGAGTTATGTTTTTATTTAAATAATTCTTCTAATTTTTTTGCTAATTCTTCACCTCTAAGATTTTTTGCAATAATTTCACCTTTTTGATTTATTAAAACTGTTGCAGGAATTGATTGTATATTATAAATTTTGGCACCTTCTGATTGCCAACCTTTTAAATCTGAAACTTGTATCCATGACATAAATAATTTTTGTGTAGCAGTTTTCCAATTCGACATTTGATTATCTAATGAAACACCATATATTTCAAAACCTTTGTCATGATATAAAGCATATTGATGAACAACATTTGGCATTTCGGCTCTACATGGCGCACACCAACTTGCCCAAAAATCTATTAATGTTACTTTATTTTTAGCTACTATTTCTGATAATTTTATTATATTTCCGTCAAAATCAGGTAATTGAATTTCCTTAAAAGGTTTTCCTACTGCTAATTCTGCTTCTATTTTTTGTTGATTTACTAGATATTTATAATAAGGAGCTTCTGGCATTTCTTTTTTCATTTTTGCCATAATTTTTGACTTACTTTCTTCTGATATATTATCATAATAATATTTGAAAACTAAGTCACTAACTAATAATGGAATATTATTTAAAACAAAATCTTCAATATATTTATCTCTTTTTGAATTATAAATATTAATAGAGTCTTTTGCTTTTTCAATATCATCTATTGTTCCTGAATTTGAGCCTATTTGAGTCCAAAAATTTTGAACTTTTGCTTGATATTGTTCTACATTTGATTGAAAGGTAATAAAAGAATTATGGTCGGGACATCCTTCTACCTTTGCTAATCCATTTCCATTTGGCATTTCAACGTTAATATTAAGATTTTCAACAACTAACATTGCTTGAGAAACAGGTTTTTCTCCATTTAATGCTACAATAATTTTAACGTCTGCTCCGTCTTGATTTCCTTTAAATACAAATTGTTTATTTGTGATAATTGTTGAGTCTAATATACTACCATTTATATTACATAAATAAACTTTATCATTATCATTTGATAAAGAACATGTACCATTTATAGTATATTCTTTTGATTTTTTTTGTGCTTGACAGCCCATAGTTATAATGGCAACTGACAATAGTAGTAGAATTTTTTTCATTATTATTTATAAAATTAGTGATTATTCACCCTTTTCTCCGATATAAAACATTAAATACCAATCTTTAAACATTTCAGCTATTTCTTGATAATATCCATTGCTATTATGATAACGATTAAATAACATTGCCTTTAATGTTATAGGCACACCATCTTCTGAATTAAAATCTTCTAATCCAAATTTTTTGTATTCGTCCAAAGGAAACTCTCCACCAATTTTTACCCAACGTTCTTCATAAAAACTAGCAGCAGTGTTTCGTTCTGGTCCCCCTGGTACTCCAAAATATCTGCAATATTTCATTAATGTTTCTTGGATCATAAGTTAAAAGTTTGTGGTTTATAAAATTTTATACGTATTATTAGTGTTACATGTTGCAATTTTATTATTTTTTAATTTTAGTGCAAATTTTATTGTTTGATTATTTATATTTGGTTCAGAATAAAAAACTTCTGATTTAGTTATATCAATAATCACATACAAATTCTCTCCTTTTTGTGGGGTTGAAGCATTTGCTACCAATATTTTATTTTTTTCTGTTTCTATCAAAGGATTTGGAGATATTCCACAACCTTTAATAGGATAAAACTTTATTTCTTCTGTTTCTGGATTGTAAATTTTTATTCCTTCTAATTGTTGTTCAAATAAATAATTTGTTGAATAAACTACTAATCCACTTGATGTTAATATAGGATTGGAACTTCCTACATAAAAATTTGATTTTTCTACCCAATTTTCATTTTTTATTTTAACGAAAACTCTGCCTCCTATATTGCATATTAATTTTTGATTTATATAGTTTACAAGTAATGGATTTTCATAGCCATAATAATCTTGCATTTCTATAAATACTTCTTCATCTGGATTTTCGTTTCCTAATAGTGCATCTTTTATTCTCAATATCGAACGCTGATATATTATAAATAAATCATTGTTTTGAAAATTTAATCCACAACAATAATCTTTATCAACTTTGGCAACATATTTTGTAGGTTCTTGTATTGAGCCATAATATATTTTTGTTTCGGAATATTCTCCATTTATTGCTATTGCTGATGCACAAAAATTTTCTGTTTCATGAATTTTATATTGATAAATATATTGCGAATATAAATTCGTTTCATCATAATTATTTATAAAACAATGTGTTGTGGAAAATTCAACTCCATTATATAATTTTATGATTGTGTCTGTTTTATATTTTTCTATATTAATATTCATGATTTTCAAATTTATTAATTTTTTTAATATAAAACAAAAAAAGACGCCAAATTTTGACGTCTTTTAACAAAAATAATAATATTGTTAAATTGCACTGCTAATTAGCCATGCCATGTAACCTCCAAATATTGCACATAATACAACGCCTTCCCATCTTTGAACTGTATATTTTGTGTAAGAAAATAACCACAATAAAACAGCACTTAATAATAATATTGATAAATCTACAATTGTAATTCCGTTTACTTGCATTGGACATATTAAACCTGTAATTCCTAATATCATAAGTATATTCATTACATTTGATCCAATAACATTGCCCATTGCAATTGCACTTTGTCCTTTTTTGGCTGCTACAACGCTTGTTGCTAATTCGGGTAAGGATGTTCCTCCTGCAACTATTGTTAAACCTATTATTGCTTGTGATACGCCCAATGCTGTGGCTACTTCGGTTGCGGCATTTACAAATAAATTACTTCCAAATATTAAACATGCTAATCCTATTAATAATAAGATTATTGCTATCCATATTGGCATTAACTTTTCTTTTTCTTTTCCTATTAAAAACTTAAAAAATTGACTTAGTGTATTTTGATTTTTTGCTTGTTTTTCTTTATTTTCTATTTTATTGCTGTTTTCATTTGTATTTTCTTGAGATCCTTGTTTTCCTGTTCGAACTGTATAAATCATAAAAAATACAAATACAATTGATAATATTAAAGCGTCAATTCTTGAAATATTATTATCCAAACCTAATCCAAATAATAATGCAGATGCTAATACTGCAAATGGTATATCTTTTTTTACTGTTGATTTTGAAATTACCATTGGAGCTACTATTGCTGCTACACCTACTATTAATAAGGAGTTAAATATATTAGATCCAACAACATTTCCTACTGCTAAATCTGGTGTTCCATTTATTGCTGACATTAAACTTACAAAGAATTCGGGCATAGATGTTCCCATTGCTACAATTGTAAGTCCGATAACTATTTCTGGAATATTCATTTTTTGAGCAAGTGCTACTGCACCATCTGTTAATCGATCTGCTCCCCATAATACTATTGCTATTCCAACAATAATAAAGATTATATTTAGTACCATTGTTTAATTTTATTTTTTGTTATTAATATGGCAAAATTAGTGTTTTTTTTATAGATAAATAAATTTTTATATATTTTGTTTTTATAGAAAATAAAAAACCGGATTTTTTCAAATCCGGTTGCCCATTAATGTAATAATAATCAATGACATAATAAATTTATCGTAAACTACTAATCTAAAAAAATTGTTTTTATATAATATTCTCTATAATTTTGAAAAATGATAATTTTATGTAAAATCTTTAAAAAATCTAAACAAACATTTTATTTATGCGTAATAACTAAATAAATAACAATCATATAATGAAAAAACTTTGTATCACTCAATTATTACTTTTTATTTCTTTGTCTGTTTTTAGTCAAGAAAAAACAATTTTTGTGCCACAAAATAATCAAGATAACTCTACTAATCTTATTGAGTTTAATGAACTTGATAATAATCAAAATTCTAAAAATTCTTTTAAAATTTATTATAAATCTGAAAAGAATTTAGTAAATTTGATAAATGAAGTAGAAAAATATAACGCAAAAATTGAATTTTATTATGATAGTATTAATGCTATTTCTATTTGTATTCCTAATAATATGGATATTGATACTATTATATCTTACTTTAAATCACTTAAATATGTTGAAAATGTAGAAAAGGAAAAATTATACAAAAAGCCAAAACTTCATTAAAATAACTAAAAATATAAAGATATGAAAAAATTATTACTAATTGCAATTTTGTTGTTGTCGTCTATGTCGGCTACTTTTGCGCAACAACAAACTAAGCAAAAGTCAGAAACTCAAATTGATGACTCTTTAAAGGTTACTTTGTATTACTCTGAAGGTGTTGATTTTGAACAGGTTTTTAAAATCGCTGGTAAATTAAATGCAATTTTAGTTCACAAGTATGAATCAATTAAAGCTATTGCCATTTGCTTACCTTTTACGAGTAATTTAAATTCCGCTATTGAAGAATTTAAAAATATCAATGGCGTTTTAAAAGTTGAACAAGGTAAAATCGACAATCTTACTAAAACTGATTGATTGTTTAAGTTTTTTTCATAAAATAGCGAACAATTTACAATTGTTCGCTATTTTATTTTATATTATTAAATATCAATATTTTATAGACAAATTATTAAATTTACTCTAATTTAACGAAATTAACATTTTCAAAAATTGTAAAAATAACTAATTCAAATTACCTTTGCATCAATAAACAAACATAGATTAATTTAATTGATATGAAACTTGGAAACCTACCAACCGATTTTGATGGTTTTATTTGGAAACGTGAAATTAATGTTCGCGATTTTATTCAACACAATTACACACCTTATTTAGGTGACGAATCTTTTTTAGAAGGTCCTACTGAAAAAACTTTAAAAATTTGGAACAAATTATCTGAAATGTTTAAGGTGGAACGCGAAAAAGGCGTTTACGACACTGAAACTAAATTGCCTCAATCTCTTGATACTTACGGCGCTGGATATATTGATAAAGAAAACGAAGTTATTGTAGGTCTTCAAACCGACGCTCCTTTAAAACGCGGTATTTTTCCTAAAGGTGGTATTCGTATGGTGGAATCTGCTTTACAAGCATACGGTTATAAACTTGATCCTGCTACAAAAGATATTTACACACGCTATCGCAAAACTCACAATGAAGGTGTTTTTTCTGCTTATACCGCTGATATTCGTGCTGCTCGTCATGCTCACATAATTACTGGATTACCTGATGCTTATGGTCGTGGTCGTATTATTGGTGATTATCGTAGAATTGCTCTTTATGGTGTGAATAATTTAATTGAAGAAAAGAAACGTTTTCTCGATCGTCTTGATATTCAAGAAATGACTGAAGAGGTTATTCAACAACGTGAAGAAATTTCTGAACAAATTAAGGCTTTGAAAGATTTTGTTAAGATGTGCGCAAATTATGGTTTTGACGTTACTCTTCCTGCTAAAAATGCTAAAGAAGCTGTTCAATTTGTTTATTTCGGATATCTTGGTGCGGTTAAAGATCAAGATGGCGCTGCTATGAGTATTGGTAGAATTTCTACTTTCCTCGATATTTTTATTGAAAAAGATTTAAAAGATGGTATTTTAACTGAAAAAGAAGCGCAAGAACTTATAGACCAAATGGTTATTAAATTAAGAATTGTTCGTTTCTTGCGTACTCCTGAATATAATGATTTGTTTTCTGGTGATCCTGTTTGGGTTACTGCTTCTGAAGGTGGTATGGGTATTGATGGTCGTACTTTAGTAACAAAAACTTGTTACAGAATGCTTCATACTCTTGAAAATTTAGGTCCTGCTCCTGAACCTAATTTAACTATTCTTTGGTCAGAACGTTTGCCTGAAGCTTGGAAAAAATATTGTGCTAAAATTTCTATTAAATCTTCTGCTATTCAATACGAAAACGATGATTTAATGAGAGTTGACTATGGTGATGATTACGGTATTGCTTGTTGTGTTTCTCCTATGAAAATTGGAAAACAAATGCAATTTTTCGGTGCTCGTGCTAATTTGGCTAAATGTCTTCTTTACGCCATTAATGGTGGTAAAGATGAAATTACTGGTGAACAAGTTTCTCCAGAATATGCTCCAATAACTTCTGAATATCTTGATTATGACGATGTTATGGCTAAATTTGAACAAATGATGCGTTGGTTAGCAAAAGTGTATGTTAACGCTTTGAAAATCATTCACTATATGCACGATAAATATGACTACGAAGCTTTTGAAATGGCTCTTCATGATGGTCAAGTTGAACGTACACGTGCTACTGGTATTGCAGGATTATCTGTTGTTACAGACTCTTTGGCTGCTATTAAATTTGGTAAAGTGAAAGTTATTCGCAATGAAAAAGGTATTGCGGTTGGGTTTGAAAATACTGGCTATGTTCCTTTTGGAAATAATGACGATAAAACTGATAATCTTGCTCTTATGATTACTGAAAAATTTATGGAATTTATGCGTCAACATGAAACTTATCGTCATGCAGTGCCTACTCAATCTATTTTAACTATCACATCTAATGTTGTTTACGGTAAACGTACTGGTGCAACTCCAGATGGTCGTCCTGCGGGAGTTCCTTTTGCTCCAGGTGCAAATCCAATGAATGGTCGTGATACTAAAGGCGCTGTTGCTGCTTTGAGTTCTGTTGCTAAATTACCTTTCCAACATTCTCACGATGGTATTTCTTACACTTTTGCTATTAGTCCTGCTACTTTAGGTAAATCTATTGATATCCAAATAAATAACTTAGTTAGTTTAATGGATGGTTATTTCACTCCTGATGGTGGTCATCATTTGAATGTTAATGTTTTTGATCGTGAACTTTTGATTGATGCTATGAATCATCCTGAAAAATATCCGCAACTTACTATTCGTGTTTCTGGATATGCTGTTAACTTCGTAAAACTTACTAAAGAACAGCAACTTGATGTTATTTCTAGAACAATTAATCAATCATTATAATAATGATTTAATATAATTTTTTAACGGTTTTAGCTCAAAAACTAAAACCGTTTTTTATTATAAATTAATATGAATATTGGTAAAATTCATTCTTTAGAAAGTTTTGGAACTGTTGATGGTCCGGGTATTAGATTTGTTGTTTTTTTGCAAGGATGTCCTATGAGATGTTTGTTTTGTCATAATCCTGATACTTGGGATATTAACGCTAAAACTCAATACAATTTAACTCCAGAACAACTTTTTGAAGAGGTTTGTAAATATAAAAATTTTATCAAAAAAGGTGGTGTTACTCTTACTGGTGGTGAACCTTTAGTTCAAGTAGATTTTGTAGAGGATTTTTTCAAAATTTGTAAACAAAATAATATTCATACTGCATTAGATACTTCTGGTGTTATTTTTTCTGAAAAAGTTGTTAATGTTTTGAATTATACTGATTTAGTCTTATTAGATATTAAAACTATTGACGATGATTTTCATAAAATTTATACTGGTCATACTCGTGAAAACAATAAAAAATTTTTAGATTTTCTTCAACAAATTAATAAACCTACTTGGATACGTCATGTTGTGGTTCCAACTATTACAGACGATGATAATAAACTAACAATTCTTGCAAATTATTTATCGCAATATTCTGTTATTAAGAAAGTTGAATTACTCCCTTATCACACAATGGGAAAATTTAAATATCAAAATTTAGGTATTAAATATGCCTTAGAACATTTAAATGATTTACCTAATAATAGAATTGAAAATGCAAGAAATATATTCAAAAATATACTTAAAAATATTGATATTCAATAAAAATAATAAACTGATTTAATTATAAATCAGTTTATTATGTAATTTATTATTTTATAATTCTAATATAATCTTTTTTACGTTCAATTGGTTTTGGATTTTCGCAATCTGCATAACCTAACGAAATTGCGCCAATTCCAATTAATCCTTCAGGAAGATTAAATTTTTTCATTAATTCGATGCCTTCTGGAGTGGAAAACATTTCAAATTCACGATTTATCCAACATGAACCAAGATTTATTGCATGTGCTGCATTCATCATGTTTCCTAAAACTAAACTTCCATCTCTAAAATTGTTAGAAGCTGATTTTGAAGCAAATACCAAAACAATTGTTGGTGCATCATAATAAGGATTTCCATCTTTTCCTCGAACTGCTGAATTCATTTTAACCAACTGATTTATAATTTCTTGGTTTTGAACTGCAACTATAAATGGATCTTGAGCTCCATATGCTGTTGGAGCAAATGTTCCTGCTTCTAAAACTGCTTGAAGTTCTTCGTCTGTAATTTGTTTTTTCTGATATTTTCTTATACTTCTGCGTTCTTTAAGTGCTTTTAAAACTACATTTTCCATGATTTATATTTTTATAAGTTTTGTAATATTTACTATATTATTTTCAACATAAAATTCTATATGATATTCTGCAAATTCAAATGAATAATTATCGGTGCCTAATTTTTTATATGCAGGTCGTGGATCTTGTAACAAAATTTCTTCCAATGCTTTAAGTGTTTTGGGATTAATTTTTTTTGTTGAAATCTTTCCAAAATTTACTTTTTCTAATTGAAGTGGCTTTGTAAATAGGGTAGAAGTGGCTTCTGATATCGAGTCGGCGTATGGAACATAAGGTTTTATGTCATAAATTGGTGTTCCATTCATAATATCAGCACCTGAAATTGTAATAATTGGTCCATTTGATGTGTTCAAATTTATATTTTCAATTTTTACAGCTGATAATGCTAACGGATTGGGTCTCAAAGGACTTCGTGTTGCAAATACTCCCATTTTTTTGTTTCCTCCCAATCTTGGTGGACGAACTAATGGCGACCATTCTTTGTTTCTAAATTCAGAAAATTCCCATAATATCCAAATATGAGAAACACATTCTAAACCTCTGATACAATCTGGATTACGAAATTCTGGTTCAAATATAATATCTGCCATTAAAGATGGTGCTAAATTTGCCTGTCGTGGTATCCCAAATTTATCATGAAACTGACTTTCAATGTGTGCTATTGGCTTTATTTCTAAATTTTGCATTTCTTTTTCTTGCAACTTAGTATTTTTACTATTCATTGTAAAATTATGAAAAAAAATTGATTTTTATTCTTGATTTGATTTTTTTTATTCCGTAAATTACAATCTGAAAAAAAATTATTGTAAATTGTAAAATAATGGAAGATATTAACTTATTATCAATTGATTTTCAATATATTAATGTTATTTGTTTATCAATACTTCAAAACAAAATTAATGTTATTCGTTCGCTAAATTTAGAAAATAAATCGTCAAATAAATTTCAAAATCTAAATTTACAAATTAAATCTGACATTCCTTTTGCTGAACCTTTCAATATTAAAATTTCAAATATTGATGAAGGTCAAATTATTGAAATTCCTACTCAAATTAATATTAATCAACAATATATACTTCAATTATCTGAAAAAATTGAAGGTAATTTATCTATTATAATAAGTTCTGAATCTGAAACTTTAGTTGAAAAACTATTTCCAATAACAATTTTACCTGCTGATTATTGGCCAGGTTCTTCGTTTTTACCTGAATTAACAGCTTGTTATGTTACACCTAATGTTATTCAAGTTAAACAAATAATTAGTAAAGCTTCCAAAATTTTACAAAATTTTTCTTCTGATGCTAGATTTACAGGTTATGACTCTCGTAATATAAATCATGTAAGACTCATTGTTGCTTCTATTTACGAAGCTTTAAAAGAATTAAATATTTCTTACCAACTTCCTGATAAATCTTTTACTGAAATTGGTCAACGTATTAGATTTGCTGATGACGTTGTCAACATTGGTTCTGGTACTTGTATTGATACAGCTTTACTTTTTGCATCTTGTCTCGAAGCTGCAAATCTTTATCCTCTAATCATTTTGATTAATGGTCATGCTTTTGTTGGAGTACATTTAGTTCCTGAAACTTTTCAAGATACTGTTTGTGATGATATTACAGAACTTACAAAACGTTTGGGACGTGGTTTAAGTACAATTGCTGTTATTGAATCTACAATGATTGATGATAATTCTAAATTTGATTTTGAATCAGCGTGTTTAGTTGCTGAACAAAATCTTGTATCAATTGCTGATTTTCAATGCTTTATTGATATTGAACGTTGTAGATTTTCTGGTATTATGCCATTGCCTAGACTTAATAAAATTGATGGTGTTTATTCAATCGATATTGAAGATAATACTGATAAAACTAATTATCAAAAGCCTCAAGAATTAAGTATATACGACATTCCTTCTATAAATTCTGACAATTCACCTATAACCAAACAAACTATTTGGGAACGTAAACTTTTGGATTTAAGTCTTAGAAATTCTCTTTTAAATCTTCGTTTTAGTAGAAAAACTCTTTTATTATTATCATCTGGTATTAACAAAATTGAAGATATTCTTGCTAGTGGTGAAGAATTTAAAATTCTTCCGCGTCCTAAAGATTTACCTGGTTGTGATGAAGATTTTGATGGTGGAAATATTACTATAATGCCTGGTTCTACTCTTGAAAACTTTATTATCAGAGAGATAGAATCTAAAAGATTACATTCTTTTTATAGTGAAACCGAAAATGCTAATGCTCTTAAATTCATCTATCGAAATAGTAAATCTTCTATGGAAGAAAATGGAGCTAATACTTTATATTTAGCAATTGGTCTTTTACGTTGGTACGAAACATCAACAAGTGAAACTCCAAGATATGCTCCTATTTTATTATTACCAATCGAAATTATAAGACGTAGTGTAACATCAGGTTATATCATTAGAAGTAGGGAAGAAGACGTTGTTCCAAATATCACTTTGTCTGAAATGTTACGACAAAATTTTGGACTAAATTTGGGGTTGCCTGATCCTTTACCAACTGACGAAAGTGGGGTAGATGTTCCTAAAATTTTAGCTATTGTTCGTAATTCTATTCTCAACATGAAACGTTGGGATGTTGAAGAAAAAGCTGTTATTGGTAATTTTAGTTTCAATAAATTTGTGATGTGGAATGATATTCATAGTCACGCTGACTTATTGAAAAACAGCAAGATTGTTAATAGTTTAATTGATGGAAAACTTACATTTGAACAAGATTTTAATTCTCTTTCTGCCCAAGATATGGACAAAAAATATAGTCCTTCAGAAATACTTTTGCCTGTTAGTGCTGACAGTTCTCAACTTGAAGCTATTCAAGAAGCTACTTCTGGTAAAAGTTTTATTCTTTTTGGTCCTCCAGGAACTGGTAAATCTCAGACTATCACTAATATAATTGCAAATGCTCTTTATAATGGTAAACGTGTTTTATTTGTTGCTCAAAAAGCTGCTGCATTAGAGGTTGTTAGAACTCGTCTTGACAAACTCGGGCTTTCTCCTTTTTGTTTAGATGTTTTTTCTAATAAAGCAAACAAAACTGATGTTTTAAAACAACTAAATAATAGTATTGAAGTCTCTAGATATAAAGAACCTGCTGATTTTAAATTAGATGCACAAAAATTGTTTGAATTAAGAAAAGAACTCAATGGTTTTATGGAATCGCTTCATAAAAAAACTAATTGTGGGCTTTCGCTTTATGAAACAATGTCGGTATATCTTTCTATGGATGAAAACATTGAACCAAAAGTTCAATTTCCTTATGGTTTAGTTGGTACTATTTCTAAAGAACTTAAAGAACTTTGGTTTGATATTGCTAACGAAGCATCTGTAATTTGCAGTAGTTGCGGAAATCCTGCTGATAATAAACTTAATAAATTAAATTTCAGCAATTTCTCTCAAAATTTAGAACATGATTTAGACGTTGAATGCACAGAAAGTTTAGAAGCTCTACAAAAACTTAATAAAAGTTTAGAAACTTGTAATGAATGGTTAAAAATTTCTAATTATCAAGCTATTGAAAATATTGATAATTATAAACAATTTATCTATTTAATTAATTCTTTAAATTACATGAATTTTCAAATTGCTTCGTTCAATGACACTGAAAATTTTAAAGATCAATATTTTTTATCTTTAAAATATGGTAAAGATGCTTCTATTACAAGAAAAAATATCATAAAAAAGTATAACGAAAATATTCTTTCAAAAAATTGGAATTCTGAGTTAGAAACTTGGAAACAATCTGAAAATAAATTCTTTATTAGTAAATTTTTTATCAGAAGAAAAATTAAATCTTCTTTAAAACAATACATTATTGGTATTAACACTCCACAACCTCAAGAAGATATTTCTCAAATTATTCAATATCAAGAAGAACTATCAAAATCAGAAAAATTTGCTGAAATCAATGAAATTACTCGACAAATTGACAAAACTGAAACTGATAATTGGGATAAGGTTTTAAACGCTTTGAAAAAAGAATATGAAATTGATGATATTATTAAAAAACTTTCTGCCAATCCTTTTGAATATCAAAATATTAAGAAAAATTTTGCTCAATTATTTGCTCAAGGTTATAAAACTTATTTAGATTTTTATGGTGAAAAATTTTTAGAAGCATCTACTAATATTAATTGTGTAGAAATTACTTCTCAAAAATTATTTGAAATTGGTGGTCTTGATCCTAATGCTTTAAATGAAAATATTTCAACTGAATCTACTATCGAAAAACGTATTAGTTTATTAACAAATATCAAAAATAATCTTAATGGTTTAAGAGATTGGTACTTATATTTAGAAAATAAACGAAAAGCTGAAAATAATTCTATGAGTTTTGCCTACGATTTTTTTGATAATACTGATATTTCACCTAACAAATGGCTTGAAATTTTCCAAAAAAGTTTTTACAAAGCTCTTGCTGATTATGTTTTTAGTGCTGACGAAAATGCTAAATTATTTAAAGGTGATATTTTTGACGATAAAATTAAACGTTATCGCGAATTAAATAATAAATATACTGAACTAGCTAAAGCTGAGCTATTTGCAATAATGGCTTCTCGTACTCCAAATTTATCAACAGAATCTTCTAAAAATTCTGAACCAGGTATTTTGATGAAAAACATTAGAAGCAATGGAAGAGGTACTTCTATTCGTAAAATTTTTGATCAAATTCCAAATTTGCTACCTCGTTTATGTCCGTGTATGTTGATGAGTCCAATGTCTGTAGCTCAATATCTTACACTTACGGACAAACCTCAATTTGACATTACTATTTTTGATGAAGCTTCTCAAATGCCTACAAGTGATGCTGTTGGGGCTATTGCTCGAAGCGAAAATGTTATTATTACGGGTGATCCTAAACAAATGCCACCTACTAGTTTCTTTAATTCTACTTCAACTGACGAAGATAATATTGAAATTGAAGATCTTGAAAGCATTTTAGACGACTCTTTGGCTTTAAATATTAATTCTAAAAATTTATTATGGCATTATAGAAGTAAACATGAAACTCTTATAACTTTCAGTAATTCTGAATATTATAACAATTCTTTATTAACTTTTCCTTCTACTGACAATAGAATTAGCAAAGTTACATTCGAAAAAATTGAAGGTTTTTATGATAAAGGAAAAACTAGAAGAAATCTTGCTGAAGCACAAGCTATTATAAACGAAATTGACAAACGTTTATCTGATCCTGATTTATCTAAATTAAGTATTGGTGTTGTAACATTCAGTATTGTTCAACAACAACTTATTGATGATTTGTTGTCAAATTTGTTTGCAACAAAACCTGATTTAGAAAAAATAGCAATGAATTCTCAAGAACCTTTGTTTATAAAAAATCTAGAAAGTGTTCAAGGTGATGAACGCGATGTAATCTTATTTTCAGTTGGTTATGGTCCTGACAAAGACGGTAAAGTTAGTATGAATTTTGGTCCTTTAAATCAAAAGGGTGGGGAACGTAGATTGAATGTTGCAGTTTCTAGAGCTAGATGCGAAATGAAAATTTTCTCAACACTTACTTCCGACATGATAAATCTTAACAAAACTTCTTCTAAAGGTGTTGAAGGTTTAAAAAAATTCCTTGCTTTTGCACAAAATGGCATTTCTTCTATTAAATTTAATTCTGATATAAATAACAAAAACATTATTGCTGAACAAATTCAACATGAATTAATGCGCAGAGGTTTTGAAAGCGATATTATGATTGGAAGTTCTAATTTTAAAATTGACGTTGCTATTTGTCATCCTGATGACAAAGATAAATATTTGATTGCTTTATTATTAGATAGCAACGAATCGTCAAGAATCAAAACTGCTCGTGACCGTGAAATTATTCAACCTTCTATTTTAAATTCTCTTGGTTGGAATGTATTGAAAATATGGTCGATAGAATGGTTCAATAATAAAGAAAATGTTATAAATAACATAATTTCTAAAATCAACGAATTTAAAAATTCAAAAACTATAATTAAAGAAAAAGAAAATCCAATCATAATAAAACTTGAACAAATATCTAAAAATGAACAAGATAATTATCGTTCAAATACAAATATAATAAAAAAACAACCATATTTTGACGCAGTGTTATCAAATTGTGGTAATGGTACAAATGAATTAGCGTTAGACTCAAACTCTGAATTAATTAGAAATCAATTATTACAAATAATCAATACCGAAGCGCCAATAACTCTTGCATATTTATACAAAAAAATTGCTCGTGCATGGGGAATTGCTCGTGTAAGTCAATCTACTGCAGATATTTTAGGTTCAATTGCAGAAAAAATGAATTTAATTTATACAAGTTATAATGGTTGTATAACATGTTGGAGTTCAGATGTAAACATTAATAATTTCAATTTTTTTAGAGTTGACGAAATTAGAGACGCTACCGAAATTCCAATTTATGAATATGCAAATGCAATAAAATATGTTTTGGAAAATCAAATTGCTTTACCAATCGAAGATTTAAAACGCGAAACTGCAAAAGAATTAGGATTTTCGCGAAGTGGTGCGCAAATTGAATCTGCAATTCAAAACGCATTAACTATGTTAAGTGAAAAATTTGAAATTGCTATTTCTGATAATAAAATAGTATTACAATAAAAATTAAGGCTGAAAATTTAATTTCAACCTTAATTTTTTAGTCTTCCATACTGTCAATGTCTGCAAGTTCACGATTTAAGAACTCTTCAGATGCTTTTAAAAGATTAGCAACTTCATCATCACTTGGTTTTGAATCAATCCAATGAAAAACTTGATCTTTGTTAAAATCTTCTGAATCAGTTTGTAAAATAAAACGTGGTTCACTTGTATGAACAACAAAAAATTTGTCTGGCAATTCCATATTGTCTGCCAATAAAAATTCTGGTAGCATATTCTAAAATATTAATTTAACATCTTGCAAATGTATAAACTTTAGAAAAAGAAAAATTTTTTTTGCAGACTTTTTTTTTATGTGAATAAACAAAAGTAAATTTGAGCAAAATTTTGCAGAAAAATCAAATAAAAAATATGGAATAATAGATAATTCTATTTAAATTAGTGTGCTTTTAAAATTGATATAATAAAATAAACATAAATAAAATGAAAATAGACGTTTTACTAGGCCTCCAATGGGGCGACGAAGGAAAGGGTAAGATTGTAGACGTTCTTGCTCCTCGTTACAATGTGGTTACAAGATTTCAAGGTGGTCCTAATGCTGGTCACACTCTTGAATTTAGTGGTAAAAAATTTGTTCTCCACACAATTCCTTCTGGTATTTTTACTAATGGCGCCATTAATTTGATTGGTAATGGTGTTGTTTTAGATCCTGCTATTTTTAAAAGCGAAATTGACAATGTTATAGGACAAAATCCTAAAATTAAAGAACTTCTAAAAATATCAAAAAGAACAAATTTAATTCTCCCAACTCATAGAATTCTTGATGCTGCTAACGAAGCTGCTAAAGGTAAATCTAAGATTGGAAGTACTTTAAAAGGTATCGGTCCTTGCTACACTGATAAAATTAGTCGTAACGGATTGAGAATCGGTGATATATTGATGCCTGACTTTAAACAAAAATTTGACGCTTTAACTCAACGTCATCTTCGTGAAATTGAATCTCTTGGTTTCAAAGATTTTGATTTAGCTGAATTTACTAAAGGTTGGTTCGAAGGTATTGAATGTTTAAAAGAATTTGAATTTGTTGATGCTGAAATGTTTATCAACGAAAAACTTGACCAAAACCGCTCTGTTTTAGCTGAAGGTGCTCAAGGTACAATGCTTGACATTGACTTTGGTTCTTATCCTTTTGTAACAAGTTCTAATACAATTTGTGCTGGTGCTTGTACTGGTATGGGTGTGGCTCCTCAAAAAATTGGTGAAGTTTATGGTATTTTTAAAGCATACTGTACTAGAGTTGGTGCTGGGCCATTCCCAACTGAACTTTTTGACGAAACTGGCGAAAAACTTCGCGCTGCTGGTCATGAATTTGGTGCAACTACTGGTCGTCCTCGTCGTTGCGGTTGGTTAGACTTAGTTGAATTAAAATATTCTTGTATGATAAACGGTGTAACTCAACTAATTGTAACTAAGAGCGATGTAATGAACGATTTTGATACTATTAAAGCTTGCGTTGCATACAAAATTGATGGTAAAGAAACTATGGCTATGCCTTTTGATAGCAACCAAACTGTTGAACCTGTTTATAAAGAATTCAAAGGTTGGAAAAAAGATATTTGCAATATCCAAAATGAAAAAGATTTACCAACTGAATTAGTTGATTATCTTGCATTTATTGCTAATTTTGTTAAAGTTCCTATCAAAATGATTTCTGTAGGTCCAGATAGAAAAGCTACAATTATCAGATAATTTTTTTAATTTCTATAACTTTCGGGACGTTAATATTACGTCCCGATTTTTTAATTTTTTTCAAAATTGAATCTCTTTTTTTCTTTAAAACATTTTATAAAAGCTGGTTATTTTAATGGACATAGAGTTCATTCTCCAAACATTTTTAATTTTTTTAAATATTCTATTTTTAGTAAAGAAAAATTTGATTATTCATTAGCTGAAAATTCATACAAAGATTTTTTGAATTCCGATATTTCTATTGATACTCTATCTGTGGGAGCAAAAGGTAATGGTGAAAAAATTTCAAAAAAAATTTCTAACATTGCAAAATCAAGTTCTTCTAAAGGAAAATATGGTCGTTTACTTCAACGAAGTGTCTATTTTTTAAAGCCAAGAAAAATTTTAGAATTAGGAACATCTCTTGGTATAGGTACTCTTTACATGGCAAGTGGAAATCTTGAATCAAAAATTATCAGTTTAGATGCTTGTACTGAAACTCAAAAAATTGCAAATAATAATTTTCAAAAATTAAATATTAATAATATAGAATTAATAAATTCAAATTTCGATGATAAACTCAATGAGATTTTGATATACAACAACGACATCGACTTTGTATACGTAGACGGCAACCATACTTACGAATCAACTATAAAATATTTTAAAATTCTATCCGAAAATTTAAATCAAAATTCTGTAATTTTTTTTGATGATATTAATTGGTCAAAAGGAATGACTCGTGCTTGGTACGAAATTTTGAATAATAAAAAATCAATTGTTTCTATCGAAACATCTAGAATGGGGATAATTTTTCTAAATCCTAAACTGACACCTAAATATTATTGCACTAGATATTAAAAAAGACTTTTTATAATTTAATTAATTACAAAAAGTCTTCTTATATTGTTATATTTAATCTATTATTTTAATTTTGATGCAATAAATAGTGTTGAATAATCATTACCATTATTTTCAAATATTTTTCTTTTCTCAATTGTATTAAAACCAATACTTTCAAGAATCATAGTTAACTCGTTGTTACCATACCATCTACTTTTTGATACATCAAAATATTGAGCAACAAGTTCTCCATTTTTATATAATTCATATTTAGAATGTACAATTCTAATTTGTTCTGATAAATCAAATGAATAATTATAACTATGAACAAAATCTTCAGAAGTTTCTAAATCAAAAAGTGTATTTCCTATTTTCCATTGGCGAGAATCATATTCTGCTATATCTTTCCAAGGAATAAAGACATCAAAAATCAATGACCCTCCATTTTCAAGTAAAGAAAAAACATTTGCTAAAAAATGTTTTGCCTTTTCGATATCACTTATCATACAGAAAGTTGCCTGTGGAATAAAAATGGTATTATATTTATTTGGAAGATTAAAATCTGTAAAATCCAAATTATATAGATTTGTGGTTAAATTCATTTCTGATAAATGATTATTACAAATCTTTATTTGTTCTGACGAACTTTCTAAACCATCACAAGATATCCCTGCCGATAAAAGTTTTGATAAAATTTCTCCAGTTCCACAATTAATTTCTAACATTGGACCTTGAAATTTTTTTAATTCTGAAGTATAGAAATCAACAAATTTTTTGTTGGCTTCTATTTTTGCATACCAATTAACCAATTGTTCTTCTGTTAATTGATTTATAGCTAGCGATTTAATCATTATTCTCTTATATAAATCTATTAAGCAAATATAATAAATTTTTTTTATAAAACATTTTATTATTTTTATAAAAAAATATTTTATTCAACAATCATCAAATCGACTTTAGTATTTTTGTTTTCATAATAGATTGTTATATGCATAATTGAATATAAATCTAAATCTTTAAAATTTTTTTTAACATTTTTGGGTATACAATCACCTATAAATGTAAATTTTTCAATTTTTCCATACGGATATTTAATCTCTATTGATGTTGAATCTATATTTTGTTGCGACAAAAATATACTACTTATTTTTGTATTTTTATCATATAAAAAATATTTTGACCTACAAATATAATTATCTTCTTGTAAATCAATTAATAATGGTTTTACTGTATATTTATTGCCTGTTGATACTTCAATGCAATTTATTTTATTTATTAAAAAATTACGATCTGCTTTTTTTAAACTTTCAAATGTTGTGATGTCTATTTCATCTCCTTCAAAGCACTGATTGCAAATAAAATCGGGCTGAATTGAATTTATACAAAATGATGTAACTTTATAAATTGTTGTATCAGAAGAATTTATTGTTGGATATACATATATCTTAGGATTGTTTAATTTTTTTGATCGTGTATTAAAATCCCTTCTTAAATCTGCTACTAAACCATCTTTATTAAGAACTAATGAATTTTCTGTTCTTATTTTTTTGGTTCTATTATTTATTATTGACAAATTTTCAATATAAATTTTGGCTCCTGGACGAGCTTTATGTAATAATGCTTTTTGAACTGAGGTTAATTTTCCATTATCTGAAAATTCTTCTACTACAAATCCATTTAATACAACTGATATTGAAAAATCATTAATTGAATATCCATCTGGAATTCCTAAAAATCCTGATATTGTGTCAATTGCATAATCTGTTAAATAACTATCATTTAAATATCCTCCAAAACTAATTTGTGAAAAACTAAATTTTGATAATATACTAATCAATAATATTAAAAATATTTGTTTCATAATAAGGTTATTATTTTCGTTAATAAATTAATTATTTTATATTTTTACAAAAATATAAAATTACAATTAAACAAATAAAAATATGAATAAACAAAATTTAGAAAATTACATTTTTGAACTTGAATTTAAAGTTAGAGATTATGAATGTGATTTACAAGGTATTGTAAATAATGCAGTTTATCAAAATTATTTAGAACATACTAGACATGAATTTTTGCGTAGTTTAGGTGATGACTTTGCTGAACTTCATAATCAAGGTATTGACCCTGTTGTTGTTAGAGCAGAATTAGATTACAAATATCCTTTAAAAAGTGGTGATATTTTTATTTGCAAATTAGGTTTAAAACCTGTTAGTTTTGTTAAATTTCAATTTGTTGAAGATATTTATCTAAAAAACTCTAACAAACTAATCCTCAATGGATTAATAACTTGTGCTACAACTATTAACGGTCGACCTGTTAGATTTGACTCTTTGCCGCAATCGTTTGTAAAATTGATTACTAACAATCAAGAATAAAAAAAAGAGCGAATTATAATTTTTATAATTCGCTCTTTGGTTATATTTAAACCAAATTTACTTAGCGTAATTTACAGCACGTGTTTCTCTAATAACTGTAATTTTTATTTGACCAGGATAAGTCATTTCGTCTTGAATTTTCTTTGCTATATCTGATGATAAAACTTCTGCTTCTTGATCTGTAACTTTATCACTTCCAACAATAACACGAAGTTCACGACCTGCTTGAATAGCGTAAGTTTTTAAAACACCAGGATATGAAAGTGCTAAATCTTCAAGTCCTTTTAAACGTTTAATATAACTTTCAGCAATTTCACGACGCGCTCCTGGACGAGCTCCCGATATTGCATCACAAACTTGAACTATTGGAGCTATTATTGAAGTCATTTCAACTTCATCATGGTGTGCTCCAATTGCATTACAAATTTCTGGCTTTTCTTTATATTTTTCTGCTAATTTCATACCTACTATTGCATGTGGCAAATCTGGTTCTTCGTCTGGAACCTTTCCTATATCATGCAATAAACCAGCACGTTTTGCTGTTTTTACAGGTAAATCTAATTCAGATGCCATTACAGCACATAAATTTGCTGTTTCGCGTGAGTGTTGTAATAAATTTTGACCGTATGAAGAACGATATTTCATTTTTCCTATCAATCTAACTAACTCAGGATGAAGACCATGAATACCTAAATCGATATAAGTACGTTTTCCAACTTCGGCAATTTCATCTTCAAGTTGTTTTCTTGTTTTAGAAACTACTTCTTCAATTCTTGCAGGGTGAATACGTCCGTCAGTTACCAACTGATGCAAAGATAGTCTAGCAACCTCACGTCTTACTGGATCAAAACCTGAAAGTACAATTGCCTCTGGTGTATCATCTACAATAATTTCAATACCAGTTGCAGCTTCTAATGCTCTAATATTTCGACCTTCACGACCAATTATTCTACCTTTAATTTCATCATTATCGATATTAAATACTGTAACAGCATTTTCTATAGCTGTTTCTGCTCCAACACGTTGAATTGTTTGAATAACAATCTTTTTAGCTTCTTTTGTTGCTGTTAGTTTTGCATCTTCAATTATATCATTTTGAAGACTTAAAGCTTCTGTTTTAGCTTCAGCTATTAAACTATCTTTTAATTGTTGTTTAGCGTCCACAGCCGAAATTCCAGCTATAGCCTCTAAATTTTCAATTGCTTTTTGATGAAGTTCTTCTAATTCTTTATTTTTAACTTCTGCTTTTTCTAATTGACGTTCAAGTGTTTCTTTTAAAGCATCTGTTTCATTCTTTTTTAACTCAACCTCTTTTTGTTTTCTTTGCAATTCGTTTTTGCTTTGATTAAGAGTATTGTCTTTTTGTCTTAATTTTTGTTCCCATTGTTGAAGACGACCATTTCTTTCATTTGCAATTCTTTCATTTTCAGTCTTCATCTTCATGGCTTCATCTTGAACTTGCAAGAGTTTTTTTTGCTTTATAATTTCAGAATCCTTTTCAGCTGCATCAATAATTTCTTTAGCTTTTTTTTCTGTAGCTTTAATTTTTAGATGATAACCGATGAAATATCCTCCTAATAAAGCAATAATTGCTATACAAATTGTAATTATCATTTCAGTTAAATTAATAAATATATAATAAAAAACCCGTACCAAAATCAATAAATAGTTGAAGAAACCCCTGATAAACATGGGCGGGATCAGTCGACTATTTTTAACTTCCAACGTCAGAGTATTTCCGAAGAAATAGAGCTGATTTACGGCGGTCCGTAGTATAAGGCCTGTTATACGTAGCCATGAATCTTAATCCCTAAGATTTTTAATGTTGAGTTTCTCACCTCTTAGTGAAATGATACGGGCAATATCTTGTAAATTAATTATTTACTTCTTTTAAAGAACGTTAGATTTTTGGATATAATCATCTATTTCATCAGACAAATCTCCTAATTGAGACATAAATTCTGTATCGTCTGTTGTTTTTTCGTTATTTAAATATTTTGTTACTAGGTCAAGTGATACCATAGCAAGAAAATCAAACGCATTTTTATCTGTTACGTTAAATTTTTGCTTATACATTAACAACCTCTCATTTATTAGCTGAGCGGCTTTACGTATAACTTCTTCATCACTGCGTTTCACTTTCATTTGAAACACGTGACCATCTATCGACACTTTTATTGATAATTTCTCGTCCATTAACAAAATATAATAAACTTACCAAAAATCTATTTAATTATTATCTATTAAAGATAAACATTTGTCTATTTCCCGCACAATTCTATTTAATTTAATTTTGGTATCATGCGCGTTTTCTCCCGAAATTAGAGAACTCATAGTTTTCAGATTGTCATATTTTGTATTTATAGTTGACAATTCTTTTTCTTTGTCTTCTATAACTTTTTCTAATGACTTATTTTTTGACAAGAGCATTCTATTCTCGTCTCTCAATCGATCACAGATTGTAGTCAATTGCTTGAATTTCTCTCTGAATTCGTTTATTAATATCTCTTTTTCGTTTGTCATTCTTTTACCAAAATCATATTACAAAAATATGACATACTTTTTAAAAATTCAAATATTTTCATTATACTTTTTTATTTTCAACATTTTATAGATGTTTTTTATAATTTATTTTTCTAGTTATTTTGCTATTTTTTTTTATATTTATAGCTATTTTATTAAATATTAGTTATATATATTATTTAATTTAAATTTTTACACCTTATATTATATAGCGAACTAATTTATTTATTTTTCGTAATATATATTTGTGATTTTAATTATTTAAAGGTTTTTATTTTGAAAGTACTAATTATAGAGGACGATTTTATTTCTAGAAAATACCTTCGTGACTTGATTAAATATTCAGGTTATGAATGTGTTACGGCTAAAAATGCGTCCGAAGGATTAGACCTTTATTATAGTTTTAAACCTAATGCTATTATTTGTAATATTATTATGCCTGGTATTTCTGGGTTAGAATATTTACAAAAAATTAGATCTTTAGATCGTCACACTATTATTATTATGATTACAAATTTTAGTTCTGAACGTTTGGCTATTAATGCTTTACGTCTTGGTGCTAATGATTATATTCAAAAACCTATTCAAGATAATGATATTTTACCAACTTTAAAACGAATTGGAAGTAAAATTAATCTTGATGATGATAATAATTTTAGATATGGTGCTATCGACTCGGGGAGAATTGTTATGAAATTTAATACTGAAATCGGTGCGCCGAGAATGATTGTTGATAGATTAATGTCTGAAGTTGCTGAAAATTATTTTGAAGAAGAAGCTAGAACTAGTATTGAATTGGGACTTTCTGAATTAGTTACAAATGCTATTGAACATGGAAATTTAAATATTACTTATAAAGAAAAAACTGAAGTTCTTAAAAATGATAAACTAACTGAATTATATCAAAATAGATTAAATGACCAAAAGTTAGCTTCAAGACAAGTTACTGTTGAATATTCTTTTTCTGAAAACCAATGTGAATGGATTATTACCGATGAAGGTGATGGTTTTGATCCTAATAAAGTTCCAAACCCTATTGCTGATGAAAATTTAGAAAATCTAAGCGGTAGAGGTATTTTTATTTCTAAATTTTTCTTTGACTCTGTTGAATATCTTGGTAAAGGTAATAAGGTACATGTTATTAAAAAGTGCCAAAAATCAGAATGTTAAAGTTTTTTTTCGGTATATTAATATTAATTTTCTTTTAATCAGAATTTTAGCTATTTCAAAAATAATTATCAACAATGTGTTAATACCTTTTTTTATTTCTTATTTATTTGATTTTCAATTGTTATAATTCGTGCCAAAATTAATTTATCAACAATTAAAAAACTGATTTGTTTTTTTAATAATTTTATTGCGGAAATTAACTACTCAAATAAACAAGATGACGGAATTTATACACTTACACGTACACTCACATTATTCAATACTTGACGGCATGTCGAAAGTGCCTGATTTAGTGAATAAATGTATTAAAAATGGAATGAAAGCCATGGCTTTAACTGACCATGGAAATATGTACGGTATAAAAGATTTGTTTGACACTTGCAAAAAAATTAATGGGAAACCAAAAGGAAAAATAAGCGATTGCGAAGACGAAATCAAAAAAAATACCGACCCTGAAAAAACTGCGGAACTTGAAGCTAAACTTGAACAATTAAAAAAGGAAGCTGCTGAATATGTTCCTTTTAAACCAATTATTGGTATAGAAACTTATTGTGCTCACGAAAATTTTGATGTGGAAACTCAAAAAGGTCATGAAAAAAGTCGTGGAGGTTGGCACTTAATTCTTATTGCTAAAAACAAAACTGGTTATAAAAGTCTTTGTAAATTAAGTTCTTTAGCTTTTACTAAAGGTTATCACTATAAACCAAGAATTGATAAAGCTTCTCTTGAAAAATATCACGAAGGTTTAATTGTTTGTTCTGCTTGTATTGGTGGTGAAGTGCCTTCTAAAATTTTACAAGGTGATATTGAAGGTGCTAAAGAGTCTGTAAAATGGTTTAAAAACCTTTTTGGTGATGATTATTATCTTGAATTACAACGCCATAAAACCGACAAAGAAAACTCTAATACAGAAACTTTTGAACTTCAAGAACAAGCTAATAAAGTTTTAATTGAATTTGCTAAAGAGTTTAATATCAAATTAATAGCTACAAATGATGTTCACTTTGTTGAAGAAGAACATGGCGAAGCTCACGATAGATTAATTTGTTTAAGTACAGGCAAAGATTACGACGATCCTGATCGTATGAAATATACCAAACAAGAATGGCTAAAAACGCCTGACGAAATGGCTCAAATTTTTAGCGATATTCCTGAAGCTTTGTCTAACACTTTAGAAATTGCAAATAAGGTTGAAGTTTATGATATAAATTCTGACCCTATTATGCCTAAATTCCCAATTCCTCAAGAATTTGGAACAGAGGAAGAATATCGTAAAAAATTTTCCGAAAAGGATTTATTTGATGAATTTACTCAAGATGAAAATGGTAAAGTAGTTCTTTCTCAAGAAGATGCTGAAAAGAAAATCAAAAAACTTGGTGGTTACGAAAAATTATATCGTATTAAACTTGAAGCAGATTATTTAAGCAAATTGGCATACGAAGGTTCTGTTAAACGTTATGGAGAAAAACTTAATGAAGAACAAGCCGAACGTATTAAATTTGAACTACATATAATGAAAACCATGGGTTTCCCTGGTTACTTCTTAATTGTTCAAGATTATATTAGAGGTGCAAGAGAAGAACTTGGTGTTTCTGTTGGTCCAGGTCGTGGATCTGCGGCTGGTAGTGTTGTTGCTTATTGTTTGGGTATCACAAACTTAGACCCATTAAAATATGATTTACTTTTTGAACGTTTCTTAAATCCTGACCGTATTTCATTGCCCGATATTGATGTTGACTTTGATGATGATGGTCGTGGAAAAGTTCTTGATTGGGTTACTCATAAATATGGAGCTGAAAAAGTTGCTCACATTATTACATACGGCACTATGGCAACTAAATCGTCTATTGCCGATGTTAGTAGAGTTCAAAAAATTCCGCTTCCAATTGTTAACAAAATAAAGAGTTATATTCCTGAAAAAACTTTTGAAGAAACTCAAGTAAAAGCTGTTGATGGAACTGTTCCTAAAAAAATGCCAAAGGTAAATTTAGGTACATGTTTTAAATATATTCCTGAATTACATCAACTTGTTGACGGAGAAGAACCTGAAGGATTTCAACTTGAAGGTCAAAACAATAATGTTTCTTCAATGCTGAAATATGCAAAAGATTTGGAAGATACAAACCGACAAATTGGTATTCACGCCTGCGGTGTTATTATTGGTGCTCAAGATTTAACAGATATTGCTCCAGTTTGTACTATTAAAGATAAAGACTCGGGACAAGATGTTGTTGTTACTCAATATGATGGTCACGTTGTTGAAAGTGTTGGTCTTATTAAAATGGACTTTTTAGGTTTAAAAACTTTATCTTTGATAAAAGAAACTTTAAAAAACATAAAAAAACATCGTGGAGAAGATATTGATATAGAAGCAATTCCAATTGATGACCCAGAAACTTATAAATTATATAGTGAAGGTAGAACAATTGGAACATTCCAATTTGAGTCGCCTGGTATGCAGAAATATTTAAAAGAGTTGAAACCAACTCAAATTTCTGACTTAATTGCCATGAACGCACTTTATCGTCCAGGACCTATGGATTATATTCCAACATTTATTAACCGTAAATTAGGAAAAGAACCCATAGAATATGATTTACCTGTTATGGAAAAATATTTGAAAGATACTTACGGAGTTACTGTATATCAGGAACAAGTTATGTTGCTTTCAAGATTATTAGCAGGATTTACAAGAGGTCAAGCCGATACTTTGCGTAAAGCAATGGGTAAAAAACTAGAAGCCATGTTGGCAGATCTTAAACCAAAATTCCTTGATGGTGGTGTTAAAAATGGACACCCAAAAGAAGTATTGGAAAAAATTTGGAAAGATTGGGAAAAATTTGCTTCATACGCTTTTAATAAATCACACGCAGCATGTTATGGTTGGGTAGCTTATCAAACAGGTTATCTTAAAGCTCATTATCCAGCAGAATATATGGCCGCCAATCTTACACGAAACAAAGACTCAATTACAGATGTAACCAAGTTTATGGAAGAGTGTAAAGCCATGAAAATAGAAGTTAAAGGTCCTGATGTTAACGAGTCGGAACTAAACTTTTCTGTTACTAAAGATGGAGGTATTCGCTTTGGACTTGGAGGTATAAAAGGAGTAGGAGAGGCTGCTGTTGAAGCTATTGTTAAAGAACGCGAAAAAAATGGACCTTACAAAGATATTTACAATTTTGCCGAACGCGTTAATTTGTCACAAGTAAACCGCAGAACTCTTGAAAATCTTGCTCTTGCAGGTGCGTTTGACTCTTTTAATTGTATTACTAGAACTCAATTTATGGGACAAGCTCTAGGTGAAAATATGACTTTTAGTGAAGCTTTGTCAAAATATGGTTCAAGAATGCAAACTGATGCAGGTAAAGTTCAAAATAGTCTTTTTGGAGACACTGTGGTTGTAGAAGTAAAAAAACCAATGCCAGCTCCTACTGAAGAATGGTCTAATTTAGTGAAACTCAATAAGGAAAAAGAACTTGTGGGTATTTATCTTTCTGCACATCCTCTTGATCCATACCGACTTGAAATAGAAAATTATTGTAACGCAACTTGTTCTGAACTTAACGAAATTAACAATTTTAAAAATAAAGATATAAAAATTGCTGGTATTATTTCTGCTGTTGAAAGTAGAACTTCAAAATCTGGTAATCCTTTTGGAACTTTTACTTTAGAAGATTTTTCTGGAGGTTTTAAAATTGTTATGTTTGGTAAAGATTACATAAATTATAAACAATATTTTACTGTAGGTTATGCGCTTTTAGTAAAAGGAAAAGCTATGCCAAAATTCAATGATCCTACTGATTATGAATTTAAAGTTCAAAGTATTGAAATGCTTAACGATGTTAAGGATAAAATGCTTAATGGAATTACTTTAAAAATGCCAATTTCTGATTTAAATTCAGAAATGATACAACGTATAAAAAAGTTGACAGAAAGGAAAGGTAGTAGTCAATTGGGATTTCAATTTTTTGACCCTAAAAACTCTAGAATTAGCATAAAAATGCACTCAAGATCTTACAGAATAAAGATTGATAATGATTTAATTACAAAATTAAAAGACGAACAAATTGAATATTCTATAACTTAGATAATACATATCCTTTTATTTATACAGCGGAAATTTCTGTAAATAAAACAATTAGAGAATTCCGTATTTTTTGCTGATGACAAAGACGCCGTATTTTTACGGCGTTCTTTTTTTATAAATAATCGTGTTTTTATTGAAATTTTGACACTTTTTTAATTACTTTAGCAAAAAATTTAAATCTTTAATCATGAAAAATATTGTTTGTTTCGACACAGAAACCACAGGAGTTGATACTCAAAAAGATAAAATTATTCAAATTGCAATGGTAAAGTTTGATAGAAATAATTTTGAAACCATTGATAAACTAAATAGTTATATAATTCCTGATGGAGAATGGGATATTCCTCAAGAAGCTATTGATGTTCATGGCTTAACTAAAGATTTTATTTTAAAAAATGGGGTTCCTATTAAAGAAATAGCTAATAAAATTATTAATTTTTTTAATGATTGCGACATTCTTACTTATAATGGTAATTCTTTTGATGTTGCCATTCTTCTTAATAATTTAAATGCTATTGGTATAAATTGGAATTTACCAGATTGTAAATATTACGACGCTTTTATTATTGAAAAACAATTACATAGTTTTAAATTAACGGATGTTTATAAAAGATATTACAACGAAGATTTTGCAGCTCACGATGCTTTTGCAGATGTGAATGCTACTATCAAAGTTTTTAAAAAACAATTAGAAATTAATCAAGAACAAATTGAAAATTCTAATCTTGATATTCTTTCGCCTGAAGGATTTATAAAAAGAAACGATAGCGGTGAAATTGTTTTTGCTAAAGGAAAATACGCAAACAAAACTATTTATGAAATATGTAAAACTGATAAAGACTATATTAATTGGCTTTGGTATAAATCAAATATTTCTGAAATTACTAAAAACAATATAAAAAAAGCATATCAATCAAAAAATAATAAATAAATTTTTAATGTAAAAATATCATGATAAAAAAAATTTCTTTTATCCTTGCTTTATCATTATCTTTTTATTCATGTAGTAATTCAAAAAGTAATTTTAAAGACACAGGACAACAAATTAAAATTGACCAAGTTGGTTATAAATCAATTAGTAAAAAAATTGCTATTATTCCAGACTCAACTTCTAACGAATTTAATTTAGTAAATGTAGTAACTGGCGAAACTGTTTTTAGCGGAAAAACTACTGAACCTAAAGAATGGAAATATTCTGGAACAAAAGTGAAAGAAGCTGATTTTTCAGATTTTAACACTGAAGGAATTTACAAAATTACATGCAACGGAGCAACAGAGTCTTATCCTTTTGCAATTGGAAATAATGTATACAACGAACTTGCAATTGCTGCAATGAAATCTTATTATTTTGCAAGAGCTGGCGTAGAAATTACAGAACAATTTGGAGGAAAATATGCTCGTCCTGCTGGTCATGAAGATACTAAAATCAAAATTCACAAAACTGCAACAGGCCCTAAAAGAAAGGAAGGTGATATAATTAGTTCTCCTCGTGGTTGGTACGATGCAGGTGATTATAACAAATATGTTGTAAATTCTTCTATTTCTGTTTGGGAATTATTAAATGCTTGCGAACTTTATCCAAATTACATCCAAAATTTTAAATTAAATATTCCAGAAAGTAACAACAATTTACCTGATATTCTTGATGAAATTTTGTTTAATTTGCGTTGGATGTTAACTATGCAAGATCCTGATGATGGCGGTGCTTATCACAAACTTACTTCTCTAAATTTTTGTGGAATGGTTATGCCTGAAAATGATAGTCTTGAAAGATATGTTATACAAAAATCAACTTCTGCAACTCTTGATTTAGCAGCAACTTGCGCTAAAGCTAGCAGAATTATTAAAAATTATGAAAATCAACTTCCAGGATTGGTAGACTCTCTAAATAAAACCGCTAAAAATGCTTGGAATTGGGCTGTTAAAAATCCGAATGTACTTTATGATAAAAATCCTGAAGGTGTTTCTACTGGTGCATATAACGACACTAAAATTAGTGACGAATGGACTTGGGCGGCTGTTGAAATGTTTTTAACTTTTAACGACATAAAATATTTAAACCAAATTAATGAAAATGATTATATAATTGCTGTACCTTCTTGGGACTCAACTTCTTGTCTTGCTTTATGTTCTATTTTAAATCAAAAAGATTTAGTTATTCAACAAAATTCAGATTTGGTAAATTTTGCTAAAAACAAAATTGTAGATTTGGCTACACAATTATATACAGAATACGAAAATTCAGCTTATAAAACACCATTAAACGTTTTTCCATGGGGAAGTAATAGTGAATGCGCAAATCGTGGAATTATTTTATTATCAGCATATAAAGTTACAAATGATGTCAAATATTTAGAAGCTGCTCAAGCATGTTTACATTATATTTTGGGTAGAAATCCGCTTGACAATTGTTTTGTAACTGGATTTGGTACAAAATCATCAAAGGATATTCACGATCGTAGATCTGTTGCTGATAAAAATCCTTTACCTGTTCCTGGTTATTTAGCAGGCGGTCCTTTTTGGGCTGCTGGTGCTGATTGTGGCGAAGATTGTTACAAAGACCAACACCCTGCTATGAAATATTATGATTTTTTTGAAAGTTATTCTACTAACGAAATTGCTATTAATTGGAATGCAGCTTTGGTTATGTTAGTAATTGCTTTAGAAAACGAATAATTTATTGATTTTTAATAATTTAAGGGGATATTTTATCCCCTTTTTTAATTATGATTACTGATATTCATACACACAAAATTGTCTTTAATAGTTTTTCTATTGTTGATATTTCTGATAATTTTAATAATTTACAGAATGTCAATTTTTTTTCTATTGGAATTCATCCAAAATTTATTGACAATAATTATGAAAATATTTTGTTAGAAATATCTAAACTTGCTGATAATCAAAATTGTAAAGCAATAGGAGAGTGTGGTATTGATATTTATTCTAATTTTAATATTAATATTCAAAAATCTATTTTTATAAAACAAATTGAAATTGCTCAACATAAACACAAACCTATTATAATTCATTGTGTTAAAGCATATTCTGAAATTATTTCTGCATTAAAAATTACTAAATTTCAATTTCCAATAATTCTTCATTCTTATAATGGAAATTTGCATGATACACAACAATTTTTAAGATACGAAAATGTATTTTTTTCTTTTTCAGACAAGTGTAAAATTCCAAATTGTGGAGCTCAAAAATCATTAAAATTTATTCCTATAAACAAAATTCTTGTTGAAACTGATAATTCTGATTTTAAAATTGATGACACTGTAAAATTTATTTCAACGTTCAGTAATTTAGATTATAACACATTAATCAATTCTATAAATACAAATTTTGAGAAAATAATCAAAGTTTCATAACTTATTCATTTTATAAACGTTTTAATAAAATGAATACTAATCCTTAAAATATAAAACTATGAAAAAATTCACTAAATTTATTCCACTTTTAATAATATCGTTTTTGTTGTTTTCTAGTTTTGAATGCAGCACCGATGATGACGATAATATTCCAGAAAATAATGAAGACAATAATGGAAATTCAAATGGTGATAACAATACACCTAAAGGCAATGATTATTTTAGCGAAAAACAAATAAATCAAGCAAACACAGCCAAAGACGCTGATTATTTGTCAGAACAGGAAAAACTTGTAATATTATATTGTAATCTTGCGCGTATGGATGGCGTGGCTTTTACAAATGCTTATCTTGATAATATAAAAAATTCAAATAATGAATACGAAAAAACTTTAATTTCTGATTTAAAAGATGTTAAAGATGTTCAACTTTTATATCCAAATGAAAATTTATGTAAAGCCTCAAAAGCTCATGCAAGCGATATGAACAAAAACAATTTTTTTGCTCATGACTCTTATGATGGAACAGGATGTTTTGATCGTGTAAAAAAATATTATAAAGGTGGATATATGGCTGAAAATATTTCAGGAGGATATTCTGACGCTTTATCTATTGTAAAACAATTACTTATAGATAAAAATACACCTTCTCTTGGTCATAGAAAAAATATTTTAGGCAGCAATTATTGTAGAATTGGAGTTGGTATTGACAAACACCCAACTTACAGATATTGTTGTGTTCAAGATTTTTCAGATAGCAAAGGTGATTAAATATTGATTATACAATAAAAAAAATCCGGACTTAAAAAATCCGGATTTTTTTTATTGTAACCTTTTCTACTGTAGATTTTTTTCGACTTTGCCACTCGCGTTGGACGTGTTGAAATCAACTTTCCATGTAACTGAATTTCTAATTCTCTGTCAGCCTTTTTTATAGCGTTTAAATATTGGTTAACGCTATCTTTTGTTTTCTTTTTCTTTGTCATTTTTTATATAATTTAAAATTTTAGAATATTTACGATAATAATAAAATATTGTTTTATAAAAACAAAAATAGCTAGATATAAAAGTTTATATCTAGCTAATATTTAAATAATTACAAACTTTTCTTATTAAGAACAAGATTAAATTGTTCAGCAAATTTAGTTTGAACTTCTTGTAATTTTTTGTCAGCAGCTTTAGCTTTGTCGTCGCTTTGTTTATAAAGAGCATCCCATTGAACACGCATTTCGCTAGAAAACTCATTTTCAGGAACTTTATAAAGTCTTACAAGTTCGCGACTTTCGTTTTCAGCAATACTTTTATAAACTTCAAAATAATTTAAAATTTCAGCTGTATAATATTCAGCACTCTCAATAATAGGAATAGCTTTAACAGCTTTTTCAGAAAGATCAATTTGTTCTTCAAATTCAATAAGCGCGTCATCCATTTTTGAAGCAACGTATGTATCGTATGTTTCAAGAAGAGCATCATATTTTGTGATTACAAGTCGTTGAAGTTCAATAACTCTATCATTATAATCAGCAGCTTCTTGACGTGTTGGACCACAAGAGGTCAAAACACATACAAACATTAAAAATCCAAATATTTTTTTCATTATTTTGCAGTTGTAAATAATTTTGAAACTTCATTATAAGCCTTTTCTACAGAAGCATTTGCATCTTTAGTACGAGTTTCAACAGATTTTGCAATTTGGTCCCAAGAATTACGAAGTTCTTCTGTAAATTCTTCGTCTGGAACTTTATACATTCTAACTTGTTCTTTAGAGTCTTTTTCTGCAATAGATTTATAAACTTCAATGCTTGATTTTACTGCATTAAATAAAGGTTCACAACCAGAAACCATTTGAAATTTGTTTAATTCTTCGGTTGCTTTTGCTATTTCACTATTTAGATTTGCTAAAGCATTATCCATTGTTTCTGCATAACATAATTCGTATGAATTTTCTAGTTCTGCATATTTTTCTAAAACTGACTTATATATATTATTTAAACTTTCTGCAGATGTTTTAACTTGTTCTGCAGATGGTTGGCACGATACAAAAAAAATTGTACAAATAATTGCCGAAAAAATTGATGATAAATATTTCATAATGTTTTTGTTTAAGATTTTATAATTTACAAAATTAATAAAATATATTAATATATAGATTTTCAAGAATATTTTTAATAAAAAATCTATTTTTTTAATGTAAATATTTGATTTTAAGAATAATATAAAAAGATATTGTTTAATTATTACTAGCAACCTTTAGACCATAATATTAAAATATGAAAAATAACTACGCCAATTGCTAAGAAATTTGATGTTTTAGAGTTTTTATTTTGGTATTTTGGAGGTGTTGTTGTTTTATATATTGCAGGTAAATTTGTGCATTTTTCAATTTGAGAAAATTCCATAACATATCTATTTTCGATTTTTAGTAAAGATAAATTTTGATTATTATTACCTTCAACTGCTTTTAAATCAGAAAATGAGTATTCTTTACCTATATAATATTCAACATCATTCGAGTTTTTTGATGAATGGTTTTCTAACGAAATAATTCCATCATTATTTGGCATTGCAAATTCTTTAAATGTATATGTTCTATTTGTATTTACATTAATTGCTTCACTATCACTGATTTGAGTTAGATTTTGTGTATTAATTTTTGAATTAGAAGTTTTCCACAAAAAACATTTATCATCCAAAATAGACAAACGACAAAAATCTCCAGATCCTGAATGTTGTAAAGCAAATTCCCGCCAAGTTTTATTAGCGTTTCCATTTCCCAAATTTTTTGTTTCTGACCAATAACCAGAATTTAATACATTATAAGTGTCACCTTTTATTAAAATTTCTCCAATATTATTACTTTTATTAATATCTAAAATATTTCGTTTTATAGGTTCACCTTCGATATAAGTTTTTGAAAATAAAGGGAATGAATTTACTGTATTTCCAACAAAAATATCAGAACTATATACAAATTCTCCAATATATCTTAGGTTTATTTTATCTTCAAGATAACGTTCAATAAATATATATTTATTTGATGTATCATAATAATAATTAAAGTCAAAACGCTGTTTTTCTTTATAATTAGAATTTCCAATATTGTTTTGAATTATTTCTTTTCCCCAATCAAGATGAATTGCATTATAATTTTCAACATTATAATATTGCTTAACCAACATTACACTTGTGTCATAATTAAATTCATTACCTTGATAAATAGGTTTTTCAAACATTATTAAAAAATATTCTACACCATTTTTATCTAATATACGCAATTCGTGACCTTGAATTGAAATTCCTTTAGAAATATGCTGAATAGATGAATAAGAAACAACAATTCCTGCAACTCGCTGTTTTATAGTTAAAAATGTTCCGATAAATATTCTATTAATCATTTTATTTTTTTTCTAGAAAAAGATAGCCAATATTATACAAAAAATAAAAAATATCAATAAACCTATAAAAAAAATTTCAAATCTTTTATCAATTTTTTTAAAATTATTTAGAGTTTTTAGATTTTTACTACTGATATTATTTTTATTATTATTTATCGTCGGTGCATGAAGTAATGTATTTACTGAACAGATAAATAAATCATCAGTATTCATAATATATTGATTTTCAAGTACATTATTAATCATTTTTTTTTCATTAAAACCTTTATAGGCTATAATTTTGTTGTCAGATATATCATCTCCTTCAAAAAACTTTAGTTGATTATTATTATGCTTTTCAATTTTTATAAAATCTTTGTTATTACGCATTTGATATTCTTTAAAAGAAAATTCTTTTCGTTTTGTGTTTATATCAACGGCACCTTTACTATTTATCTTTTTTAAATTTTTTAAATTTATATTCTGATTAGTAATTGAATGCCATAATATTTGTTTATCATTTGAAATAGTTAAATTGCAAATTTCACCAGAATTTGAATTTTGTAAAACATATTGTCGCCAATTTTTTTTATGATTAATAAAACCTAAAAAATTTGTTTCTGCTAAATTATTATATTTTAAAACATTATAAGAATTACCATCAATTAAAATTTCACCAACATCATTTCCAAATCTTGGACTTACAGATTGTCGTTTTATAGGCTCTCCTTCAATGTATGTATTAGAAATAATTGGAAATTTACTTAAACATTGTTCTATAATTATATCATTATATTTGACAAAAGTACCAAATAATCTAATATGAATTTTTTCTTCTAAATCTCGTTCAACATATACATTTTTAGTTTTTTTATCGTAATAATAATTAAAATCAAATCGTTGATTATCTGCATAATTAGAATATCCAATTTTCTTTTTTATTATTTCTTTTCCCCAATCAAGATGTACACTATCATAACATTTTATTTGATGATATGGCTCAACTAACATCATATTAGAATTATAATCAAATTCGTTTCCTAAATAAATTGAATATCTAAATACTATCAAAAAATATTCTTTTCCTATGTTATCAACCAAACGAAATTCGTAGACTTTATTTAAAGAATTATTACTGATATGATCAATTTCAGCATACGAAACAACCACACCAGAAATATTTCTTATTTTTAATACCGTGCCTAAGTAAATTATTTCAAGCATAATATAATAATATAATAATATATATAATTATATATAATATAAAAAATATAATCAAAAATTTACCCCAAGAAGGAAGTTTTGATTTTCGAGGATTTAGCATAGTATAATCAGAAAATGGAGGTCTCGCACTTGTTTTTGAATGTAATGATAAATCTTTAAAAGAAAGAAGAAATTCAGGTTTAATTTGTGTAGGTTTAAAAATAGGAGTAGATTTAGTAAAATTTGGATATATATATTTATTTGGAATTTCTTCTCCTATATAACATTTTAAATCATTATTATTTGATTTTTTTTCAAGTGAAATAAAACCTTCATTATTTGGTAAACAATATTCTTCAAATTCGACTTTTTCATTATTTTTAACATCATAAACCATATCTTTAAAAGTTTGATTTAGCTGTAATGTATTAACTTCATTATTATCAGTTGATTTCCACAAAATTGATTTATTTTTATATACAGATAGACGACAATATTCATTTGTTTTTGAATTTTGCAAAGCGAAATCTCTCCATAATTTTTGTTCACCAATATATCCCATAAAATTTTGTTGAACATAATCTGAACTATTTTTTACAAAATAAGAGTCTCCATTTATTGCTATCTCATAAATATCATCAGATGAAAAAAGATTTTGTGGTTTTTGTTTTATGGGTTCGCCTTCGATATAAGGTTTTAATGGCATTGGTAATGAAGTTAGTTGTTGACCAATATTAACCTCTTGACTATCAACAAAAGTACCAAATAATCTAATATGAATTTTTTCTTCTAAATCTCGTTCAACATATACATTTTTATTTTTTTTATCATAATAATAATTAAAGTCAAATCGTTGATTATCTGCATAATTAGAAAATCCAATTTTCTTTTTTATTATTTCTTTTCCCCAGTCAAGATGTACACTATCATAACATTTAATTTGATGATATGGCTCAACTAACATCATATTAGAATAATAATGAAATTCGTTTCCAAAATAAATAGGATATTCAAACAATATCAAAAAACATTCTTTACCTTTATTATCAACCAAACGAAATTCATGACCTTTATTTAAATAATTATTAGTTAGATTAATATGATCAATTTCAGCATACGAAACCACAACTCCTGAAATATTTCGTATGTTTAATACCGAGCCTAAGAAAATATCTTTATACATAATAGAATAATTAGTGCTACAATATATAATAAAAAAAGAAATATTTTAATTCCAATAGGAAGTTTTGTTTTAGGATCAAAATAAATTGGAGGTTTAACACTTGATTTTGAATATAATGATAAATCTTTAAAGGAAAGAAGAAATTCAGATTTGATTTGTGTAGGTTTAAAAATTGAAGTTGATTTAGTAAAATTTGAATATATATTTTCATTTGGAATTTCTTCTCCTATATAACATTTTAAATCATTATTATTTGATTTTTTTTCAAGTGAAATAAAACCTTCATTATTTGGCAAACTATATTCTTCAAATTCGACTTTTTCATTATTTTTAACATCATATATAGTATTTTTACAAGTTTGTTTTAACTGTGATGTATTTACTTCCTTATTATCAGTCAATTTCCACAAAATTGACTTATTTTTATATACGGATAGGCGACAATATTCATTGGATTTTGAATTTTTTAATGCGAAATCTCTCCATAATTTTTTATTAACAATAAATCCATTTTTATTTTGTTTAAAATAATCTAAACTATTTTTTACAAAATATATGTCTCCATTTATTGATATTTCATCAATATCATTAGATGAAAAAAGATCTTGTGGTTTTTGTTTTATGGGTTCGCCTTCGATATAAGGTTTTAATGGCATTGGTAATGTAGATAGTTGTTGACCAATAATAACCTCTTGACTATCAACAAAAGTTCCAAATAATCTAATATGAATTTTATCCTCTAAATCTCGTTCAACATATACATTTTTAGTTTTTTTATCATAATAATAATTATAGTCAAATCGTTGATTATCAGTATAATTAGAAAATCCAATTTTCTTTATTATTATTTCTTTTCCCCAATCAAGATGTACACTATCATAACATTTAATTTGATGATATGGCACAACTAACATCATATTAGAATTATTATGAAATTCGTTTCCAAAATAAATAGGATATTCAAACAATATCAAAAAACATTCTTTACCTTTATTATCAACCAAACGAAATTCATGACCTTTATTTAAATAATTATTAGTTAGATTAATATGATCAATTTCAGCATACGAAACCACAACTCCTGAAATATTTCGTATGTTTAATACCGAGCCTAAGAAAATATCACTATTCATGATTATTTTTTTTGTAATATTAAGAAAAATTTATGAGATAAAGATTGATATTTATAAAAATTTTATAAAAAATCTCTTTTTTCTCAAACTATTTATAAATTTACAATAAAAAAGACTAAAATGAAAGTATTAATTTTGAATGCAAGTCCACGTAAAAATGGTAATATTTGTCAAATGTTAGATGTTATAAAAAAAGAATTTGAGTCTCAAGATATCGAAGTTGAAACAATTAACACAAACAACCTAAATATAAAACCATGTATAGCCTGTATGACATGTAGAAAATCTTTAAAATGTATTTTACCAGAAGATGACGCACAAAAATTATTATTAAAAATTACTGAATGTCAAGTTCTTGTAATTGGCTCACCATGTTTTTGGGGAAATATTCCAGGAACTTTAAAAATTCTTTTTGATAGAATTGTTTACGGAATGATGGGAGAGTCGAAAAGAAATATTCCAATTGGACTACATAAAGGTAAAAAATGTATATTTGTTAGCACTTCAACAACCCCTTGGCCATGGAATATAATATTTAAACAAACAAGAGGTGTAATTAATGCTTTGAAAGAAATTTGTAAATATTCAGGTTTTAAAGTTGTGGCTAAAATTGAAAAAGGTGGAACCAAAAACGACACTACTATCAACGAAAGTATAATAAAAAAATGCAAAAAAGCTGTAAAAAAATGCTTGAAATAGATAAAATTTTCTTTTAATATTTTTGTTAAAACTACATTTTGACGATAAAATTACCGATATTTTTACAGAAAAATATATATATTTTAAACATCTAAAATTTATTTAATTAATTATTAGTCAGAGATTTAATTAATCTATTTATTAATTTAATTGAGAATTTTGTGTATCCTTGGACTTAGAAAAACTTGTTAATTTATAATTTAAATTTTCTCTTTTTTACAAAAAAAATTCTAAATTTGAAAAAAATAAAACTGCAAAAAAATGAATTTATCAGAGTCAGAAAATCCTATTTTACAATCATATAGCGAGGTTTTTAAAAAACGTTGGAATTTATTTAATTTTATCAACGGACGCAATCCAGAAAAAATTAAAGTTGTAACCGATTTTTTAAAAAAAATAGTAGAAGCATCAAATTTTTCGATGTGTTTACCCATAGAAAATTTGCCCAAAATTATTGAGTCAGATTTGATAAAAAACGCAATGGAAACAGGAGCTTCAAAAGGAAGTACAATTGGAGGAAATGAGGTTAGGAGAGAAGCCACAGAAAATCTTTATGGAGAATTACCCAAAGATTTAAAGCCTTCAGATTATCCCAAATTTGGTTTTTTATCAGGAAAAGATTTAATGAAAGATTTAGGAGCCGATATTGATATTTTTTGGCATTATGGCTCTGTTATGTTGACCTTTAAAAAAGAAAATTTGTTTAATCGTACAACATTAACAGTTGGAAGTAGTTTAAATTTTAATGAGTCAATATTAAAATCACCTGTTCCAGTATGGGATGTATTTCCAATGTGTATCAAAGGTCACGCAACTAAAATGTTGCCTAAACCAATTCCAATGTTTCGTGGTTTTGACTTTTTTTATGATCAAATAATAAACGGAAAAGTTTCAACATCAGCACCAAACCAATTGGCAATAAATTGCGACGATGTTCCTGGTTTTGAAAACTATGAACTTCAATTTTTTGGAGAATTAAGATTTTCAAGAGACGTTGAAAGTATTCATTTTGTTGAACTTGCTGGCAACGAAAACGAAATAATCAACGAACTTAAACCAAAACTTGATGAGCTAAATATTCCCGCTCAAAATTTGTTTGGAAATGGATTTTAAAAAATAGAGCACAATTAATCAAAAAATTAATTGTGCTTAATATTATAAGCATTGGTTATATTATAATTAAAATAATAAAAAGTAAAAAATATTACTAATACTATAGTAAAAATAGCGCATATTAAACCTTTTTTAAGATTTGTATTATCTTTTGTATTTTGATTAATGGAATTATTGTTTGTAAAATAAACTTATTTAACTAATTTAATTTCAGATAAATCAATGGCATTTATTGAAAAAACAAATTGCTCATCTTAAGATTTTTTTTCGATAAACAAATTAAACAATATTCGTAATAAAAATCATTATTATGCGAAAAAACATTATATGATTTTATAGTATAACATTCGCCTTGAATAGTTATTTTATTTGATATTTTCAGAGTTGGTAACATGCGAAATTTCTATTATACATTGATGAACATTATCGGTTGAATTGTCAGAAATTTTAATTTCAAAATCATTAAAATTCACCAAAGCAAATTTAGTTTTATTTTCAACAACTGAAAAATTATGAGGTTTAATATTTTTAGTTTCTCTATATTTAACCAATTCATTAAAATAATCCTCAATTTTAGATTCAGTTTTTGAAACTGAACTATAAATGTGATATTTATATTGAGTATCAGTTATTTCTAATAAATATACATTATCAATTATATCAAAAAGTTTAGATAAAACGTTAAGCATTTCGTTTTGATTTTCAAAAAACATACTACTTAATGGTGAAACATATTCAGGAAATCCTAATTTGTTGACTTTTATTTTCTTTAACTTATTTGAATAATTTACAACATCATTTGTTGATTCTATTTTCTTTAAATAAACTAATTCATTATTTACGTCTGAATATTTAAAAGTAAATTCTTTTGGATTATTAGAAATAAAAATATAAAATATTATAGATACTATAACAGCTAAAATAGCACAAAATAAAGCGATTTTGAGATTTTTTTTATCATTTTTTTGCTCTATTTCATTTTCAACATTTGGAGGTTGAATTATATTTCCTTTTTTAACAGTTTTGATATCAAACAAATTAATTAATTCTTTTTTATAAACAAATTGTTCATTGTCTTTATTTTTTACTATAAAAAAATCTCGATTATCACAAAATTTATAATATTGATTTATAACAACACCTAAAAGATTTATATAATAATTTTTGAAAAAAGATTTTTCATCAATGTTAAAAACTTTGTTTGATAAAGTTAAATAATATAATTTATTATAGTCTTTTATAATTTAAAAAAAATTTGTAAAACTAACATCGGAAAAATTATATTCTTTTATTTGGCGTGGATTTATATTATAATCAAATAATTGTTCATTTATTCCTATTAAAATTAATCTTTCACCATTTATATAAAATTCTGAACCAATTTTTAAGTCATCAATTGATTTTAAATCAAAAAGTTTATCTTTGATTGGTCTATTATTATATGTATTTAAATCATCAAAATTTAAATTATTTGATTCGTTAATTTTAATTGAATTAATATCATTTAAAACAATTCCTTTATAATAATATTTTTTAGAAGTTGATTTTTGACGAAATCTAGATTCTTCTTTATAAGAATATTGAGATTCAAATTTTAATCCTGTATAAAAATCTCTATCATTGATAGTAATAAAATTTGCTTTGATTATTAAAATTTCTTCATTATTTTTATAATAATCACAATTAAATCTTTTGCGACTAAATATTTGTTTATCAGAAACTGATTTTAACAAAATTTCTTCAACTTCAAAAGTTGGTTTTTCTGTTGTATCAATTTTATTAGTTTCTTTATAAAAAATAACACCAATTTCTTTATCAATTTGAGATAAATCAGCGAGATATGCAATTTCGTTATTTCCCGTTTTTAAACAATATTCGTAATAAAAATCATTATTATGCGAAAAAACATTATATGATTTTATAATATAAAATTCTCCTTGAATAGTTATTTTATTTGATATTTTCAGAGTTGGTAACATGGCTTATTTGAATTATAGATTTTTGAAATTCATTATTTGTTGAAAAATCTGTAATAATTATATTCAAATCATTACATTTAATTTTAATCATTAAATTATTTTTTGATATAACGATTGGAGTATAACTAGGTTTAATATTTTTTAGTTTTCTATATGTAGAAACTTTAGAAATATAATGTATTAAGAGAGATGTTAAAAAAAAAACTGTCTAAAAATAAATTTTTAGACAGTTGATTATACATAAAATATTAATTTTCAGAGAATTGAACAATTGCTAAACGGCCTCCTTCTTCTGTTGTTAAAAGCAGTTTTTGACCTTGTTTTAATTCAACTTGTTCTCCAGGTTTAATATGTTTCTTTTCAGAATTAGAAAAATCCCAGAGAGATTCAAGCGAACGATTAACAAAATACCAATTACCTCTTTGACAATGGAAATCACCAACTGGAACTTTGTCTTTAGCGTTAATTTTTTCATTAGGTGTAACGTATCTATTTACATGCCAAGTAAATAACGGTCCGTTATCATGAATAACTAAACTATAATTTTCAGGGCGGAAAGTTCCTTTACTCTTAGAATAATAAAAATTAAAAATTGGAACTTTTTCCTTAAATTTAGCGCCACAGAAAGGACATTGACATTTTTCGTTATTGTTAAAAACGAACCAATGACTATCGCATTTAGAATTGTTACACTGAACAACTAAATCGGCAGTTTTAACAAGAGCATCTTCCCATTCAGCAGCACTAGGACGTTTTTCAGGATTGTGAAGACCTTCGATAAAAGCACGATCAAAAAGAGCTTTTAGATATGGTCCCACAAGAGTGTATGGACGTTTGTCGATGTCACTTTGAGGCATTTCACTTTCTGAAATTTGCTTATAATTAGGACGGTTAGAAAAGTCTGTTGGATGTTCGATAAACAAAGCGAATTTACCCATTGCAAGTTCTTCATCTTTAGCTGGATCAGTGTTGAAAACTTTTCCGCCACGAAGAGGATGACGATAAAGCAAATACATATAAATAAGCACCGCCAAAGCGTGACGGTCGGTATAAATACTAGGTAAAGCTTTGTTAGGATCTCCCACTTTTAAAGTTTTTGTTTGCATAACTTCAGGAGCAATAAAATCAGGAGAACCAGCCACGTCGGGAGGATATTTACCAGGAACAACAAGACCATCGCAGTCGATAATACAAGCACTACCAGTTTGAGGATCAACTAAAACATTCTTATAAGAAAGGTCAGAATGAGCCAAACCAGCAGCATGTAAACGACGTACAGCACGCGCTATTCTAATACAAATTTGAAGATAATTTAACCAAGTACCCTTTTCACTTGCTGGAAGAAATTTATTGCGAAGTTTAGCCGAAGCAAACCATTTGCCCTCCTTCTCTTTTCCTTTAAACATTCCAGATTCAAAGAAAAACTTTTTATTGTAAGCAGGACAAACAACGCCAATTTTACCATTCCATTCAACAAGTTTTTCAGGCCAACAAAAATAATCTTTGAAATAATCACCACCAGCTTGTTTAAAAATCTTGTCGCGATATATTCCAACAATATTCATTAATCGGTCGATAGAACGACCGTCTTGATTATTTCTAAAAAAACCAACAACATACTTATGATCAGGACTGAAATAAACGTCTTTCATAGCCCCCGAACCAATAACTTCGTCGATAAAATCGAAATATGTTCCGTCAGTAGCTTTAACTGTAATTAACTGTGACATAATAGATTAATAAAGAATTGCTATTGTTCTGTCATCATGATTACCTGGCGACCAGAAATTCAACCAATTAAGAAGAGCTTGTTTAGCCTCTTCAGATTTTTCGTGACTTAAATCAACAGGATTTTCTTGATTTTCAGTTATATTTTTATAAAATTCAACCCACTTATCGTAATTGTTAAGATTAAAATCGGTTTCAAACATAGGATCACTAACACCGTCACTCATTAAAAATAATGCAGTAAAATCGTCAACGATATTAAATCTTAATCTTTTAAACAAAGCAGTGCTATCGGTGAAAACTTCAGACATTGTAACAAAACGAGTTTGTCCAGAATATTCACCTTCGTCAGGTATACCAAGCAATTTTGCAGTTTTGTTATTCATATCAAACAAACAAATAGCTCCGTCACCAATCCAAAAAGCGGACGTAAACCAACCAAAATCAAATTTTTTAACCACCGACAACAAAAGAGTTGTAGAATATGCTTTAGCTTGACGTTCTTTTTGTGTAGCTTCTTTGTTGATAGCAACATGAGCTTTATATGCAGCCATAACTAAAAGCGAATATAATTGATTTCCAATAACTTTACGAGCTTCTAGTTCTTTGGCTTCATCTTTAGAGTCAGCAGCTTGTTTATATGCGATGATTGCATTATCAAAATCTTGATTTTCAGAAAGTTTTTGATTACAAAATTCCCAAACAGTTTCGCAAGCAATTCTAGCACCTTCGCGAGAAAATTCAGCAGAACCCGCACCATCAGCCACAGCTAAAATATACCATTCATTATCTGGGTTGAAAGTAATTTTAAAATGATCGTCTCTCGATTTAGCTTCTTGAGCATGCGAACGCCCTCTTTTACTAGCTGCTATAACATTTTTAAGTCCCTCTTTTTGAGGAATAACGCATTTTGTAAATTCGTTTTCTTTTTTGTATTCAATATCATCAGGAACAGGTAAATCTTTCCATAAATCACGAGGGTCAGGATTGATAATCAATTCAAAAATTTCTTCTTTTGATTTATTAGAAAATAAACCTTCTTGAATATATTTTACTTTAATTTCAATGGTTCCACTCTTAATAGGAGTTCCAAAAATTTTAAAACTATTTTCTGTGATAGATTCGATTTCTAAACCAATTTCATCTTTATCAATTCCACTAATTACAATACCATGGTAAATAGGTGGAAAAGTTATAAGATAAGAATACTCTTTATTAACCGAAGCATTAGGGATATTAGGTGTAAAACTCATTTTAAACTATCAAATTAAAAGTCAAGTTGAATTTCTATTTCTTCAGGTGGATTGTCAATGTCAGGAGTCATTTGAACACTTTTACCACCTTCAGTAATAGTAACACTTACGTATTGGAAAAATTGTTTAAAAGTACCTGCATCGATAGAAGCACTTTCTAATACATTAGAAGTTAATTGGAGTAAAGGTTCTTTTTTTGCTTTCATACCAGCAGCACAAGCAAAAATATTTCCAAATTTTCGCAATTTAACTTCTTCTACCATATTGTTATAATGCAATATGTCAGAAGGTTTTCCGTCTGTTAATATAAATAAAAGAGGTCTCCAATCACCTTTTTGTTCAACATTAGTATTTCGCACTTCAGCGTCATATTGATTGCACAATAATTCTAAAGCACGCCCAATGTGAGTAGGTCCATCATCAGGAACTGAAATTTTAGGAACAACAATTTTGTCAAGTTCAGTTAAAGGGAAAAGAACTTGAGCTTCTTTGTTAAAAGTAATAACACTAACCCAAACCGTTTCAAGTGAATAAGGATCGTTTTTTAAAGTAGAAAACATATCCGACAAACACACCTTAACAGCTTCGATTGGTTCCCCTTTCATTGAACCCGACGTATCAATTAAAATATAAACTGGTAAACGTCTCATTTTAAAATAAATTAAATGACAACATTGATTTCAGGAGGAGGTGGTGGTAATTCGCTAAGCAAACCCGTTTCAGCTCCAGATTCAATTTTCATACTTGATGTGCTAACAGAAGCAGAAACCCATTTAAAGAATGCGCTAATAGTTCTAGAGTCAGCAGTTTCAAGTTGAACAACATTGTCAGTTATTTTTTTCAATACATTGATATTAGCATTTCGACCAGCAGCACATGCTACAACCATACCAAATTTACGTTTTTTAAATTCAGCTAAACCATAACGATAATCATCAGTAGGAGCACCGTCAGTCATAATAAAAACTAAAGGTTTCCAGTCACCTTTAACATTTTGATCAGTTTTTATGACGTCAATATCACTTTTAACAGACAATAATTCAAGGGCTTCGCCTAAAGCAGTACAACCAGAAGCGTTTAAATCAGGTTCTTTAAACGACATTAATTCTGTTAATGGCATTGCTAAATGAGCATTTGTATTGAAAGTTATTATACTTAAAAATGCAGTTTCTAAGGCGTAAGGATCTGTACGAAGTGTGTCAATAAGAGTTTTTACACCACGACGAACAGCAGCAATAGGTTCACCTTGCATAGATGCAGATGTATCTAATACTAAATAAACTGGTAATCTTCTCATAATTTATTAATTGTAGTTTGTTAAAATTCTATTAATTGTTTGACAGATATCTTTATCGTTATATCCATCATAAATATCTTCTAATTCCCATTTTTGACGACGAACAAGACGACAAATAACTATTGCATTTTTGCCTCTGAAACGTTGGTCGCCAGTAATTGGATTGTTGCTATATATTTGTTTGATATCCAAAGGACTACCTTCGTAAACATATATTGATGTTTTTGTAATAGAAGCAAAATCAGAAGTGCCATAATTATTTATAAAGAAATAAATTTGTTGTGCAGCACTTGAAATATTAGTCAATTTACCAGTGATAGCTTCAGATTTAAAATCTTTAGTTTTTTTACTTTCATCAACCATTAAAACTAAAGATTGATCTTTGAAAACGCTTTTTCCAGTAGGAAGACCAAATTTTGCAAGATATTCAACTCTGTATAAAGGCGAATATATATTATCTATAATATTTTTATTTGCATCAAGTACAATACAACTTAAATCTACATCAGTGTCAATTAAATTATAACGAGTTTCTTGGTGCGATTTTTTAAACAACCCTAAAAATCCAGGTTTATCAACAACATTTGCAGTGTAAGGAATTTGAGCTTGGTCCCAATTACATTCTATAGTAAAATCTACTGGTAATGGATTTTGACTAGAAATAATACTAGGATTATTATTGAAATTAGTATTGTTATGTTTGTTTGCAGGATCAGGGAAATTGAAAACTCTTGGTTGTTCAAAAACAGACTTTTGAGGTTGATTAAAAGATGTTTGATTTTTTTTCTTTTGAGCAACAACAATAGGACGTTCAATTTTGTGATTCTTTTTAATGTCAATAACAAGCGAAGTATATTTATCAACCATTGGTTTTAAACCATCAACAAAAGCGTCGCCTAAAGCTTCAAATTGCCAAATATCACTTTCGCGATAAAGTTTACCAAAAACAACACCTTTAGCGGAAGAAAAGTCTTCGTTTAAATCGTAACGTGCAATAACAGAGTCGTTGTCGTCAGCATTTTTTATTTGAATATATGCGTCACGAACTTGTCCAAAGTTATAATAGATACGTTTTTTTAGGAAGTCATCGTTTTGATCAGAAGGTTCCCAATATATGCTTGTAGCAAAAACAATTTCTTTTACTTCATTTGTAGTATCATCTAAATTTATATTGATAAATTCTTCGAAATTAGTAACCGATTTATTTTCACCAAAATCGTCAGGAGAAAGAACAACACTTTTATCGTAAGAGCATGGACATTTTTTACCATCTTCAGTTTCAATAAAATTAGATGAGTTATAAAAAACTAAATCATCAGAATTATTCATTTTTCCATTATTATCAAGCAAAAAAGCCGACACGTCTAAATCGTAAGGAGGTTGAACTTCATCTGTTTTCCAACCAATCTCAACAGTGAGATTTTTTAAATCTACTTGTATATTATCACCTTTTCTTATATTCAAAGACATTTATATATTTGTTTTAAATTTTTAGATTAGTTATTAATAATAAAAAATAATTATTTTAACATACGTACAAATATCTATATTATTTTTTGAAAAAACAAGAAATTATTAAATTTATTGAAAAATAGATTATCAATTTTTTTTAACAAATTTATATTCACAATTTTTTAGCTAATATTTTGTATAATATAATAAGGTGTAAAAACATATTTTTTGTATTAATTCAACATAATTAATATTCAGTAAAAATTAAATTTTTAAAATAACTAAAAAAAAATAACAATATTATGTTAATGTTAATATCTAAAACTCAGCGAGATATACAAGTTAAAAATAAAAAAAATCAATTATATCGAAAAAAAACACTTTTTTTAGCTAAAAATTCAAAAAATGATTGTAGATTTACACTCAAAATTTTCACATTATTTTAATTCAATTCCAACTTTTAGAACAATGAATAAAAAACAATTTAAATTAATGTTAAGTGGATGTTTAATAGGAGCTACCTTATTATCATCTTCATGTTCAAATCAATGTTCAAAAACATTTGTTGATCCTGTAAAATTTGATTCAACAATTGATGGACAAAAAACAGGTCTTTATTTCCTAAAAAACACCAAAGGAACAGTAGCTGCAATAACTAATTTTGGTGGACGTTTGGTTTCATTTAGTATAAATGACAAAAACGGAGAAGCAAAAGATGTAGTATTAGGTTTTGACAATGTTGCATCTTATGTTTCAGTACCTTCAGATTTTGGAGCATCAATTGGTCGTTATGCAAACAGAATTGATAGTTCAAGATATGTATTGAACGGAGATACTGTAAAACTAGAAAGTAATGATGGTGTAAACTGTCTTCATGGTGGTTTTAAAGGATGGCAATACAAAATTTACGAAGTAAAAGAAGTAAATGACCAATCTATTACTTTAGTTTATAATAGTCCAGATGGTGATGGATTATTCCCTGGTAATGTTGTTGCAACTGTAAAATACACACTTACAGAAAACAACGAACTTGAAATTGATTACAGCGCAACAACAGATAAATCAACTGTAATCAACATGACAAATCATAGTTATTTTAATTTGAATGGTGATCCAAATATGACAATCAACAATTGTCATTTATACATCAATTCAGATAATTACACACCAATTAACGATCACATGATTCCAACTGGTGAAATTGCTCCAGTTGCTGGAACTCCATTTGATTTGAACACAATGGCAGAAATTGGCGACAAAATTGACAATATGAGTGATCCTCAAGTAAAAACTGGTAATGGTTTTGACCACAACTGGTGTTTAAACACTTATAATGATGAAACAAAAGGTGATGCTTCTGTAATTGCTGCTTCACTTTATAGTCCATTAACTGGAATTCAATTAGATGTTTATACAAACGAACCTGGTATTCAATGTTATTCAGGCAATTTCCTTGACGGAACTGTTACAGGAAAGGCTGGTATTGTTTATAAAAAACATGCTGGAATTTGTCTTGAAACACAAAAATATCCAAATTCACCAAATATGACAGAATGGCCTACAGCTACTTTAAATCCTGGTGAAACATATCATAGTTATTGTAAATTTGCATTTAGTGTAAAAAAATAATTTAACATAACAACTTGATACTTAGTAAAATCAGTATCAAGTTAATTACTAATTTTTAATCAATAAAATAAAATCATGAGTATAATCGAAGCATTACAAAACAATGGATTTAAGCCTGCTGATTACGTAATTTTCGGCTTATATATCCTTTGTCTTGTTGGCTTGGGAATATTTTTGTCAAGAGGCAAAAAAGGAGAAGAAAAATCTTCTACCGACTATTTCCTAGCTGGTAATACGCTGACATGGTGGGCAGTTGGTGCATCACTTATTGCAGCAAATATTTCTGCTGAACAATTTATTGGAATGTCAGGTTCAGCTTATGTTTCAGGTATAGCCATGGCAGCATACGAATTGATGGCTGCAGCTACTTTAATCGTTGTAGGTAAATTTTTATTGCCTTTGATGATTGAAAAGAAAATTTTTACAATTCCTCAATTTTTGCGTGATCGTTATAATTGGGGTGTTGGTTTAGCATTCTCAATTTTCTGGTTATTCCTTTATGTATTTATCAATTTAACTTCAGTTTCTTGGTTAGGAGCTTTAGCAATTAAACAAATTTTAGGTTTACCAGCTGTACCAGGAGAATTATTAGGAATGGATGTTGACTACACATTATTAGTAATCATTCTTTTCTTATTCTTAATAGCTGGTGTTTACTCAATTTATGGAGGTTTAAGTTCAGTAGCTTGGACCGACGTTATGCAAGTAACCTTCTTAGTAGGTGGTGGTTTAATTACAGCATACGCTGCTCTTTCAGTTATTGGTGAAAGAATGGGATTTGGTGGTGCAATTGATGCATTAGGTCATATTAAAGATTATCTAGCACAAGATGCTGCCGACCGACACTTTAATTTAGTTGTTTCACGTAACCCAGAAATTGCTGATATAACAAAAGATCCATATTTTGATATTCCAGGTATAGTTGTAATTGTAGGAGCTCTTTGGTTAACAAACTTAGGATATTGGGGCTTTAACCAATATATTATTCAAAAAGGTTTAGCTGCAAAATCATTAGCAGAAGCTAAAAAAGGTATGATTTTCGCTGCTTTCTTGAAAATTTTAATTCCATTTATCGTTTGTATCCCAGGAGTTTGCGCATTCTACATTATGAATGCTCCAGAATGTGCTGGGTTAAAAGCAGATTTGGCAGGAAGTATCGATCGTTCAGATGATGCTTATCCATTCTTAATTAGAAACTTTACACCAGTTGTTGTTAAAGGGTTATCATTTGCAGCCCTTGCAGCAGCAGTAATATCTTCATTGGCATCAATGTTTAACTCCACATCAACCATTTTTACAATGGATATTTACAAACAATTCTTTAATAAAGATGCATCAGAAAAGAAACTTGTTACAGTAGGACGTTTAACATCAGTTGCAGCTTTAGTAATAGCATTAATAGCAGTATATCCAATAATGGGAGGTGCCGATCAAGCATTCCAAGTTATTCAAGAATATTCAGGATTTGTATATCCAGGAGTAGTTACCATCTTTGGTTTAGGATTGTTATGGAAACGTTCTTCAGGAACAGCTGCAGTTGTAGCAGCAATAGGAACATTCTTATTCTCAATCATATTCAAATTTGCAATGCCTGATGTACCATTCTTGTTACGTATGGGATATGTATTTGTAGTATTGGTAATATTATTCTTCTCAATTTCTTTGATGAGCAAGAAAACAGTTCCAGATGACCTTGACGAAACAAACGAAATTGATAATCACACAATAAAAACACAACTTTTCTGGGGTAAAATTATGTTAATCTGCTCAGTAGTATGCTACTTGGTTGGTATAATTGCAATGACAAATGAAACCCTAAGAAATTATGGTTTTGAAGCTATATTCTTCTTAGCAACAATGTTTTTAGTATTGTTTATCTACTTGCGTAGCAATGCAAAAGATAAAGTAAAAGATCCAAAAGCATTAAGTGTAGATTTAGCAATTTTCCGTACAGACCGTACATTTAATATTGGCGCAATTGGTGTAATTGTTATTCTTACAATACTTTATATTTGGTTGTGGTAATATTAAAACAATAAAATTAAAATTGGGAACCAAATTTTGGTTCCCAATTTTATAATTAGTTATTCAAATCGATTCTTTTTGAAATTAAACTTAAAGGACTGATTAAATTTAAATGGAATTTTATTCTGAATATCCAAAATTTTTAATATCAACAGACTGTATAATTTTTGGATTTGACAAAGGAAAATTACAATTGTTGATAAGAAAAAGAGATTTTGATCCTGGACGCGACTCATGGTCTCTGTTAGGCGGATTTGTTAATACAAACGAAAGTATTGATCAAGCAGCAAATAGGATTTTAAAAAATCTTACAGGACTAGAAAATATTTATATTCAACAAGTTGGTGCATTTGGAAATGTTGATCGAGACCCTGGTCAACGTGTTATTTCTGTTTGCTATTATGCTCTTATAAAAGTGGCTGATTATGATGAAAATATCCGTGAAAAATATCATGCCGTTTGGACTCCAATTGACGAATTACCACCTTTATTTTCTGACCACTCAGTTATGGTTGAAAAAGCAAGAATTATGATGCAACAAAAATTTGCTAACGAACCTGTTGGATTTAATCTTTTGCCTGAAAAATTTACTCTTACACAATTGCAAAAACTTTACGAAGCTGTATATGGAAACGAAATTGACAAACGTAACTTTCGTAAACGCTTAAACGATATGGAATATATCGAAAATACAGGCGATATTGATAAAACAACTTGTAAACGAGGCGCTAAATTATACAGATTTAATACAAAAATTTACAATAAACAACAAAATTTTAAACTCTAAGTCTTTATGTTAGAAGAACTTAAACAAAAAGTATTTGATGCAAATATTGCATTAGTAAAACAAGGTCTTGTTATATTTACTTGGGGAAATGTATCAGGAATTGACCGTGAAAAAGGTTTAGTTGTAATAAAACCTTCTGGTGTAGACTATGATGTTATGAAACCATCTGATATGGTGGTAGTTGACCTAAATACAGGAAAAACTGTTGAAGGTGATTTAAATCCATCATCCGACACTCCAACACACCTTGTTCTTTATAAATCTTTTCCTAATATTCAAGGAGTAGTTCATACTCACTCTACATATGCAACAGCTTTTGCTCAAGCAGGAAAAGATATTCCAAATATTGGAACAACACATGCTGACTATTTTTATCAAAATATTCCATGTACTCGAGATATGACAAAAGCTGAAGTTGAAGGTCAATATGAACTTGAAACAGGTAATGTTATTGTAGATGAAATACTTAACATTCGCAAAATAAATCCAGATCATACACCTGCAGTTTTAGTAAAAAATCATGGTCCTTTTTCATGGGGAACATCTCCTGCAAATGCTGTTTATAACGCAAAAGTTATGGAACAATGCGCTAAAATGGCTTTTGTAGCATTTAGTGTTAATCCAAATTTAACAATGAACCCATTATTAATAGAAAAACACTATAACAGAAAACATGGTCCTAATGCATATTATGGGCAAAAAAAACACTAAAGTGTTTTTTAATTGATAATTGACAATTGAAAATTGATAATTCACTACTAAAAAAAAATAATTAATAATAATCTGACACTTGATTAAGAATATTGATAATCAATAATTCTCAGCTATGAAAAATAATATAGTAAAAGATTTTAGTACTACAGATTTTATAGCAAAAATTATCAATTTCATTAAAATAGGTAAGTATTACAAATGATTGTCAAGAAATCATAAAAATTTTAACAGCTATAATAAAAAAAACTAAAGATAATAATAATTAATAACATGATAATTAATAACTGATTTATTGATATTTATCAAACTTTTCATCAATTCTATAATTATCAATTATCAATTATCAATTATCAATTAAATTTTAAAACTATGTTTGAAAATTTAGAACTTTGGTGGGTAACTGGAGCACAGTTACTTTATGGTGGTGATGCAGTTGTTGCAGTAGATGGCCACTCAAAAGAAATGGTTGAAGGTCTTAACAAAGGCGGAATTATTCCTATAAAAATAGTTTATAAAGGAACTGCTAATTCTTCAAAAGAAGTAGAAGAAATAATGTTAGCAGCAAATAGTGACAAAAAATGTATTGGTGTTATTACATGGATGCACACTTTTTCACCTGCAAAAATGTGGATTAAAGGACTTCAACAATTAAAGAAACCTTTATTACATTTCCACACACAATATAACGCAGAAATTCCATGGGATACAATGGACATGGACTTTATGAACTTGAACCAATCTGCACACGGAGACATCGAATACGGTCACATTTGCACTCGTATGCGTATTGCTCGTAAAGTTGTTGTAGGATATTGGAAGAGCGAAGAAGCACAAAAGAAAATTGCAGTTTGGGCTCGTGTTGCAGCAGCAGTTGCTGACGCTCATGACGTTCGCTGTTTAATGTTTGGTATGAACATGAACAATGTTGCTGTAACTGATGGTGATCGCGTTGAATTTGAACAACGTCTTGGTTATCATGTTGATTATTATCCAGTTTCTTCTTTGATGGATTATTTCAAAAAAGTTACAGATGCAGAAGCTGATGCTCTTGTTGAAGAATACAAAAAATTATACACAATTAAGATTGACGAGTCTGGAGAACAAGTTTATTGGCAAAAAGTTAAAAACGCTGCTAAAGCAGAAATAGCTATACGTCGTGTTTTAAAAGACGAAGGAGCAACAGCATTTACAACTAACTTCGACGATTTAGGTGATGCAGACATCAACGATCCAAACTTTGTTGGTTTTGACCAAATTCCTGGTTTAGCTTCTCAACGTTTAATGGAAGAAGGTTATGGTTTTGGTGCTGAAGGTGACTGGAAAACTGCTTGTTTGTTCCGTTCTCTTTGGATTATGAACCAAGGTTTAGCTAAAGGTTGTTCTTTCCTTGAAGATTATACTTTAAATTTTGCTAAAGATTGTACTTCAAGTTTACAATCACACATGCTTGAAATTTGTCCATTAATTTCTACCGACAAACCTAAATTGGAAGTTCATCACTTAGGTATTGGTATTCGTAAACAACAAACAGCTCGTTTGGTATTTACTTCTAAAACAGGAAAAGGTATCAAAGCTACAATCGTTGACCTTGGCAACCGTTTCCGTTTGATTACAAGCGAAGTTGAATGTATCGAACCAAAACCAATGCCTAAACTTCCTGTTGCTTCTGCTCTTTGGGTTCCACAACCTACATTTGAAATTGGTGCTGGTGCATGGATTTTAGCTGGTGGTACTCACCACAGCGCATTCTCTTACGATATTACTGCTGAATATTGGGAAGATTTTGCAGAAATGACTGGTATTGAATTTATCAACATTGATAAAGATACCACAATCAGTGGTTTTAAACAACAACTCCGCAACAACGAAGTTTATTATATGCTTAATAAAGCTCTTAAATAATTACAAATAATGAATTACGAAATCCGAATGACTTTACAAGCATAGTTATTTCAATTAAATAATATTTTTAATTATTTATATGAAAGAGAACAATATATTGGTTGATAAAGTCATGGATTTCGCAATTCGTATCGTAAATTTATTTAAATATCTTCAAGATAGTTCAATTCTAGAATACATTATTAGTAAACAAATATTTAGAAGCTGAACCTCGATTGGTGCAAACGTTTCTGAAGCAACACGAGCAGAGTCGAATTTAGATTTTGTTCATAAATAAAAAATTGCAAGAAAAGAAGCTCAAGAAACGATGTTTTGGTTAGAACTACTTTTTCGTGGAGAATATCTTGAAGAAAAAATTACTATTTCTATGAAAAATGATTGTGAGGAATTTCTAAAAATACTAACCTCAATTATCAAATCCATGGAAAAAAAAATTAATAAAGAATAATATTAATTCATTTGGATTATAGAATGTAGAATTTAATTATTTTAATTTTTGAGTTCGTAATTCGTAATTCGTAATTCGTAATTCGTAAATTGAATATATTATGACTTCAAAAGAATTAATCGAAACAGGTAAAGCTATTCTTGGAATTGAATTTGGTTCTACAAGAATAAAAGCTGTTTTAATAGATCAAAATAACAAACCAATTGCTCAAGGTAGTTTTGAATGGGAAAATCAATTAGTTGACAATCTTTGGACTTATAGCATTGATATTATTTGGAAAGGCTTACAAGATTGTTATACAGATTTGCGCAATGATGTTAAAAAACAATATGGCGTTGAAATCAAAAAACTAGCAGCTATTGGTATTAGCGCAATGATGCACGGATATATGGCTTTTGACGATAAAAACCAAATTCTTGTACCATTCCGCACATGGCGTAACACTAATACTGGAAAAGCAGCGGCTGAATTATCTAAACTTTTTGTTTATAATATTCCTTTGCGTTGGAGTATTTCTCACCTTTATCAATGTATTTTAAATAAAGAAAGCCACGTTAAAGATATTAAATTCCAAACAACTCTTGCTGGTTATATTCATTGGCAACTTACTGGTGAAAAAGTTTTAGGTGTTGGTGATGCTTCTGGTATGATACCAATCGACCCTAACACAAAAACTTACAACGCTAAAATGGTTGAAAAATTTGACAATTTGATTGCGCCATACAATTTTGGTTGGAAATTGTTAGATATTTTCCCAAAAGTTTTGGAAGCTGGTGAAAATGCTGGTTGTTTAACTAAAGAAGGTGCTAAAAAACTTGATGTTTCTGGTAATCTTGAAGCAGGTATTCCATTCTGTCCTCCAGAAGGTGACGCTGGTACTGGTATGGTTGCAACAAACGCTGTTAAACAACGTACTGGTAATGTTTCTGCTGGTACTTCTTCTTTTTCTATGATTGTTCTTGAAAAAGAACTTTCTAAACCTTATGAACCTATCGACATGGTTACAACTCCTGATGGTAGTTTAGTTGCCATGGTTCACTGCAATAACTGTACTTCTGACCTTAACGCTTGGGTAAATTTGTTTAAAGAGTCACTCGAACTTATGGGACATAAAGTTGATATGAACGAACTTTATGGCAAACTTTACAACAATGCTCTTAATGGCGATGCTGATTGTGGTGGTTTGTTAGCATACAACTATATTTCTGGCGAACCTGTAACAGGTTTAGCAGAAGGTCGTCCTATGTTTGTTCGTTCGGCTAACGACAAATTTAATCTTGCAAACTTTATGAGAGTTCATCTTTATGGCTCAATTGGTGTTTTAAAAATTGGTAATGATATTCTTTTAAAAGAAGAAAAAATCAAAATTGACCGCATAACAGGTCACGGTGGATTATTTAAAACTAAAGGCGTAGGACAAAGAGTTCTTGCAGCTGCGCTCAACTCTCCAATTTCTGTTATGGAAACTGCTGGTGAAGGCGGAGCTTGGGGTATTGCTTTACTTGCATCTTATGTTATCAACAAAAATAATCTTAATCTTGCCGATTGGCTTGATAAAAATGTTTTTGCTGGAAATACTGGTGTTGAAATTGCTCCAACAGCTGAAGATGTTGAAGGTTTTAACAAATATATCGAAAACTACAAAAAAGGATTAGTTATCGAAAAATCTGCCGTTGAAGCTAAAGCATAACAATTAATTTTATAAAAAAAACCGAACATTTATAATGTTCGGTTTTTTATAAGTGCATTTATTATACTAATAATATAAAATTTACATAAAAATAACTACAAATATTTCAACAAATTATCCATTGAGTCGTATTTTTCAATTGCAGGTTGATAACCTTGTTTTGCTGATTTTTGTATCCAAATAAAGGCTTGATCGCCATTTGTTTCGCAACCAATTCCTTGTTCATAACACAAACCTACATTATATTGCGCAACTTTATTTCCTTGTTCTGCCGATTTTTTAAACCATTCAAATGCTTTTGTTTCATCTTTTTCGCATCCAGAACCTGAATAATAACAAAATCCCAACGAAAATTGTGCATCTGAGTCGCCTTTTTCTGATGCAAGTTTTATCCAATAAAATGATTTCTCAAGATTTTTTTCACATCCTGCGCCTTGTTTATATAACATTGATAAATAATACATTGCATCAATATTCCCTTGTTGTGACGATAACGAATAATATTTAAATGCTGTTTCGTAATCGTCAATTTTTCTATAATAATTTCCTAAATTGTTTTGTGCTATACAATTACCATGATTTGAAGATTTTAATAACCAATTTATTGTTTTTTCTGAATATTCGGATTTTGAATATTCATACGAACCAAGTTGAAGTTCGGCATCTGAATAATTTTGTGATGCTGATTTTTCATAATATTCAATTGCTTTTTCTAAATCTGGTTCACAACCTATTCCTCTTTGATAACAATAGCCTAGTTGAAATTCGCCAAATGGATTTTTTTTATCTGATAAATATTGCGAATATTCAAAAACTTGTTCTGGATATAATGATTTATTATTATAAACAAATATCATTTTGGCATAATCATCAGTTTTTGCATCTTCTATCAAATTTTCATTTAATGTTCTAAACATGTATGAATTTAAAATTTGGAATTCACTATTTAATGGCAATTCAATATCAAGACTATATATTTGCAATGCTTTATAAATCAATTTATAATTTTCAGAAATTACTATTTTTTTAGGAAATTCATCATGACGGTATTTTTCAGCACAATCAACTAAATCACCTTCTTCTTCATACAATTCTACTACTTCTTTATCAATCAATTCATTATAAAAATTTTTATCTGATTTTTTAAGAATTTCTTGAACACATTTTGGAACTATAACCTTAATTTCACCTACCAATTTTACTTTCAAGAAATCTAATCCTGTTTCTCTGTCTTTTAGATATTTTAGATAAATATTTTCATCTAAAAAGATATAATATTTAGGTTGATAATCTGTATTTTTAGGTTCTTGTTTTTTGGCTTCATTACCTAATTTTTCTATTAAAATATCAGCATCATTATTACCTAAAGTGGCTGATACAAACAATAATTTACTAGCAAAAACTTTATCTTTTTCGATATATTCTCCTGAAAGATAATAATTTGCTAGTTTATACATTGCATCTGTATTATATTTTATTGAAGATTGTTTTAAATCTTGAATAGCATTTTCAAAATTATTATTTTTTTCGTTTTCAATTGCTGAATTTAAAAATTCAAGAGCCAAATCTTTATCTGCTTTTAAAACACGTGGCTTTTTAAATTCTTGATCAGAAAATGCTTTTTCGCCTATTTTATCTAATAATTTGTCAATAAATTGAGTTAACTTTTTATCTAAACTTATTTCTTTCATAATTTGTATATTTATGGATTTAATAATTATTCTTTATTTATTTGCAATATACAACTATTTTTGAAAAAAACTTATTTTTATTATTGAGAAAATTAATGATAATAGTATTTGGAAACAATGATAAACTTCGGCTAAATCATATATTTTTAAAATTTCTTCTTTACCAAGTGTATTAACAATAAAACCTCTTTCGTTTAATGTTTTACGACCAATATATTCTATCAAACTACATACAAAAAATAGGTCATTAGATTTTTATCTTCTCTTATTATTTTCTCCATCTTTCAACATTTTGAGATTTATAAACTTGATACATTTTAAAGCTCTTTCTGTAGCGAAATTAATTTGGTGGGTTGTATACTTGAATTTAGCAAATGACCAAAATTGTTCTCTTGAAAAAAATCCAATATTTCGTTATAAATTTTATTCCTAATCTATATTATTTTTGCTCAATATTTATAAGAAATTTTATTTTAAAAATTTACTTATTTATTTTCAAACTTATAATCACCTCATCTGCAATATAATAATCATTAAAAATATATAACATTGAAGATTTATCAACAAATCTATCATAAACCTCACTATCATAAAATATTTGCATTGCTCTTGTAGGTGAAACGTCAAGTTGTTTTGCAAGAATAACTGATATACAACCTATTCTATGCCAAAGTATTATATCCTGTACTTTTTTATTGTTTATAATATCTATATCGTTATTCATAACCTTCAAATTTTAAATATTTATCAATAATATTTTGATTTAAAATACATATCTGATTATTTGGAGAATAAAATGCAAGTCTTTGTAATGCATCAGTTGCTGACAGTAAACCTAATGAATAAAGCACAACAGTATCAACAACTCTGTCGTCCGCAATTCCACCTTCTATATAATCAAATTTTTTCCAAGGTTTTTCTGAATTTCTTGATTTTACTATAAAATCTAACCATTCTTTATTATATGAGTCAAATATCAAGCAAGAAAACTTATTAAGTATAGATATTTTATCAAACGAATAAACATTAATAATAGGTTTCTTGTTTCTGAGTTTTCCATGTCTAATTGCCCAATTTAAACTCTGTTCTTTTAAATCAGTTAAATAAAAACCTTGTCCAAAATCTAAATTTTGACGACCTACATGACATAATGGTTTTTCAACGATTTCAGTTCCCCCATGAAAAAGTAACATAGTTTATTTTTTTAGATTTTCCCAATTTAATAAACAATTAATAATATCTTGAGTTATATTTTCTCTACTTTCTGAATGTAAAACTTCATAACATGGCAAAATATATCCATCTATAAGATTTACATTAATCATTCTATTTAATATTTCCTTTGACGGAATATTTAATTTTTCAGCAACAGTCTCAACACATGACGCCACAAAAGTCATCAAAATTTCTTCTTTAGATAATGGCAACATAATTATTTCTTTATATATTAAATACAAAAATACATTTTTTTGATAATATTTCATAGTGAATACAAAAACAAACTTAGATTTCAATCAAATTTAATATCTTTATCAAAAAAATAATTTCATTTTTTACGTTAATTATCAACAAATAAATGAATTTTTAAATAATAAAAAATAATAAAAAATGAGAAAAATATTATTAATTGTATGTGCAACAATATTTGCACTCAATGTAAATGCGCAAACAGTATCGTCAGTTCTTGACAATGGCGAATACCAAAACGGAACAACTATTTATGCCAAAGCTAATGCTGGAATAGGAGATATGCTTAAAGCATTTGGTGACAATTTCGGCGGAGAATTTATGGATGCTTTTAATCAATATTTAAAAAACAAAGATGCTTACAATAATAGTATGTATTATATTGATTATGCACCACAAAACGGATATGCAAAAATTGACATGGCTGTTCAATATAGTAATTACATTGAATCTTGTTATTGGAAACGTACTAATGGTCATAAATTATTAGCTATTTATGTTTATGAAAGTGGCGAAGGTGATTATGAAAATGCTTGTTTGTTGTTTTATGATTACAATCCTGCTACTAACGCTATGGAACCTGATTTAAATCTTTATGAAAAATTTGTTCCTATTGTAGAAAAAGGATACTCTATCAAACTTCCTAAAACTGGCAAAAATATAATCTACGGTTTTTATAACAAACCACAAAAAACTGCTACTTGGACTGGTATGAATTTTAATTTCTAAAAAAAATATAAAAAGCTCAACAATAATATGTTGAGCTTTTTTTGTATATAATATTTACAAAAAGTTGTGGGGAGTTTTTGTAAATATTCACAAAAAGACGTGTGGTGTTTTTGCGAATATTTACAAAAAGTTGTAGGAAGTTTTTGTAAATAATGATTATTTTTATTATTTTTGTAAAAAATATAATTTATAAAATATGAATCGTCTTGCTATTGAAGGCTTACTAAAATGGAAAAACACTCCTAATCATAAACCTCTTATTATCAAAGGAGCACGTCAAGTTGGCAAAACTTGGCTAATGAAAGAATTTGGTCAAAAATATTATAAAAATTTTGTTTATATTAATTTTGAAGACGACGAATTTATAAATAATATTTTTGAGCAAGACTTTGATATTGATCGTATTATCGAAACAATAAATATTCGTAATAAAGTAAAAATCGACACAGAAACATTATTAATTTTTGATGAAATACAATCAGCACCTAAAGGTGTAACAGCTTTAAAATATTTTCAAGAAAAAGCACCTGAATATGATATAATTTCCGCAGGTTCTCTTCTTGGCGTTGGAATTCATCCAAACGCCTCGTTTCCAGTTGGAAAAGTTGATTTTTTAGAACTATATCCAATGAATTTTTGTGAATTTCTTGATGCTTTAGGCGAAAATGACTTACTAAATTTAATAATCAATAAAAAATATGATTTAATATCATCAGTAAAAGATAAATTTGAAATACTTTTAAAGAAATATTATTACGTAGGAGGAATGCCAGAAGCTGTTAAAATTTTTATAGAAACTCAAGATTTTGAATATGTTAGAAAAATTCAAAACAATATTCTTGAAACATACGATAAAGATTTTTCAAAACATGCTCCGATTAAAGAAGTTCCAAGAATTCGTTTAATTTGGAAATCAATAATTGCACAATTATCTAAAGAAAACAAAAAATTTATATATGGCTTTTTAAAAAAAGGTGCTCGCGCAAAAGATTTTGAACTTGCTTTAGAATGGTTAAAAGATGCAGGTCTTATATATAAAGTAAATCGTATTAAATCAGCTCATTTACCATTGTCTGCATACGAAGATTTTTCTGCATTTAAAATTTTTATGTTAGATATAGGATTAACAATTGCAATGTGTAAATTACCTTCGGAAATAATTATCGATGGTGATAAACTTTTTCAAGATTATAAAGGTGCATTAACAGAACAATATGTGTTGCAACAAATTAATTTTTTTAACGATACTGATATTTTTTATTGGTCAAACGAAAGCAATACAAGTGAAATAGATTTTATTATTCAACAACGTGGAAAAATTATTCCTATTGAAGTGAAAGCATCTGAAAATTTACAATCTAAAAGTTTATATGCTTTTATTAAAAAAAATCCTGAACTTCATGGAATTAGATTTTCAATGTCTTTATATAGAGAACAAGATTGGTTAACAAATATACCTCTTTATTGTGTTGATAATTTTTAAATTAATATTCACAGATGGCTACTATTAATAAAATAAAATACCTAACTATATTTTTTATTATAGCTTTAATTCTTTCTGGAATTACTGCTTTTCCTATAGAAACAGAATTAAATTTTTTATGTAATATTTTTGATATACAAAACATTTCTGAAAATCCAAATTTAAATATTAAAGCATGGATTTTAATTGCAAACAATGGTTTTTCTGATATAAATATAAAATATCCTTTTATTGCTTATGGCTATGATTGGTTAGCATACGCTCATATTATGATTGCATTTTTGTTTGCTGGAACTTTGAAAAATCCAGTAAAAAACAAATTGGTATTTTATTGGGGATTAGTTTGTTGTGCATCAATCATTCCATTAGCGTTAATTTGTGGTTATATTCGAGAAATTCCTTTTTATTGGCAAATAATTGATTGTTCTTTTGGTATTTTCGGTTCAATTCCATTATTTATTTGCTTAAAATGGATCAAAGAAATTGAACAAAAATAGGAGAAAAGAGTAAGTTATATTTTGTTTATTTTCAAAATTATCAAAACTTAATTTTTATAGGTAAATATTCATTATTATTTGCTTTCACCTTTTTTATTTTTTCAAAAACTAAATATATTTGCAAAACAATAAATATTTATATAATTAAAAATAAAATTAACTATGAATAAAATTGCATTTAAATTATCAGCATTATTATTATGTATGTTTGTGTTAGTTTCTTGTCACAAAGACGATGACGACATTGTTTCTGTTGATGGGTGGGAACTTCATTCTAATCTTAAACACTCTAAACATAATGATCATTACACTTATTGGTGTGAAGCTTATTTAGAAGATGGACATACAGGTCAAAGAGTTGAAGAAGGTGTTTTTTATCAAGTATTTTTTTCTTATGACGAAGAAAATTGGGAAAGAATAGACTCTGGTTCTGGTGACTCTGCAAATTCTAGAAAAGAATGTAAATTTAGAGATGAACCTTACAACGTATATTTCTATGTTTTAGCAATTTATGACAATATTGACATTGAAGGAAATACTCTTTCTGCAACCGTTCCTACTCACAAAGAATAATCATTATTTATCTTAATTATATAAGCGAAATCAATATTTCTTTGATTTCGCTTTTTTTTTATAAAATAAATTCAATTACAATTAAACCAAATTCATTTTTTAACATCAAACAAATGTTTATTTAATTTTAGTTTTGAAAAAACACTTAATAATAACAAAATGAAAAAATTACCAATTACACTTTCATTGGCTTTAATTTCAACCATGTCGTTCGGACAATTGAAACAGCCAAACACTCAAGGAGGTTTTGAAACTGGAAAATATCGAAACGTTTTTCTTGAAGCTGGTTACAAACAAAAAGATATCGACAAAAAAGTTAATGAAGTTTTTGATGAAGTTTTCTTTTCTAAAGATAAACACATATATTTTGAAGTAAACGACACAATGGCGTATATTTCTGATATCAAAAACAATGACGCAAGAACTGAAGGCATGTCTTACGGAATGATGATTGCCGTTCAAATGAACAGAAAAGATATTTTTGATAAACTTTGGCGTTGGGCAAAAACTTATATGCAACATCAAGATGGCCCTATGGCTGGTTATTTTGCATGGAGTTGCAAAACTGATGGAACAAGAAATGCAGAAGGGCCTGCTAGCGATGGTGAACTTTATTTTGTTACTTCTTTAATTTTTGCTTCTAATCTTTGGGGTGACAATACTGGTATTAATTATAAAGCTGAAGCTCAAAAAATTCTTAACCTTTCGGAAAGTAAACCTGGTGGACAAGTTACTCCTCTTATTGACCGCGAAACTAGATTAATCACTTTTGTTCCAACTGGTTTTGGTAGTAAATATACAGATCCTTCTTATCATTTGCCTGCTTTTTATGAAGTTTGGGCTAAATGGGCTGACGATGGAAGATCTGAATATTGGCAAAGTTGCGCTGATAGCAGTAGAGCTTTCCTTCATAAATGTATTAATAGCGAAACAGGTTTAAATCCTGATAATTGCAATTTTGATGGAACTCTTCAAAAATCACCTTTCCCTTGGGGCAAATCTTTTATGTATGACTCTTGGCGTGTTCCTATGAATATTGCTCTTGACTATTCTTGGGCTTGTAAAGATATTGAATGGCAACAAAATTATGCTAACACAATTCAAAATTTCTTCTACAAACAAGGTGTTAAAACTTTTGTAGATCAATATAATGTTGATGGTTCAACTCCTGAACGTCCTATGTCTGCTGGCGGTAAAACTGCTTTACGTCACTCTGTTGGACTTATTGGTACTATTGGAGCAATTTCTCTTGCTTCTAAAAATCCTCACGCTATTGAATTTGTAAAAGAATTGTGGGAATGTGAAAACAAACCTTTCGAAGATGGCTATTTCGATGCTTATTACGATGGACTTCTTCGTTTGTTTGCTTTCATGCATCTAAGTGGTAAATATAGAGTTATTCCACCTTCAAAATAAATTTCAATTTTCAATTATTATTTTACCAAAGTTTAGCGGAACTAATTTTAGTTCCGCTTTTTTATTGTAATTAAAGTTTTTAATTAAAACTAAATATATAAAAAAATTTACTTCTTTTGGAAATTAACTCATTTTACAATATTGAATTTCTAATTTAACTTTAGACCAGTTTCTGGATTGATATATCTGCCCATTATAATTTCTTCCTTTTAAAATATAATATACTTACAAAGAAAAATAAATTAGCTAAAATCAATTTTTTCAAACAAATAATAATTCTTATATTATTTTTTAACTTTATTTTTATGGAATTTTTGAAAATACTAATCTATTTAATAGATACTATTCAAATAATATGATTATCTTTATTAGATATTAAAGTAAATTTTCTTACTATTTGATATTATTGTAAAAAAATAATAAAATAACATAAACTATAACAATACAACAAATTATAAACAAATAAAAAATTATGAGATTTAAAATTGCAATTGGTTTTATTATTATTGGAATACTCTTATTCTTTACTGGATATTTCAATTTTTTTAATGATTCAGTTCACGAAATAATGTGTCAAATTTTTGGAATAATTATTTTTGCCTTAGGTTTATCATATTTAATATGTGAAAGAATTTTTGAAACTATAAATTCATTAGTTCATGGAAACAAAATTTTCAACATTTGTTGTTTTATACCATTTTTAGCCTTATATGTATATATATTAATTAATTATTTTATAAATAAGAATGAAATTAATGATTTTTTTGAAAAAACACCAATAATAAAAGACGAAGCAAGTCTTGAAAATGCTTTTCATAATTCATGTAAAACTTACATCATCGATAATCTACTTATTTCAGGGAAACCAATAACAGATTATAACGACTTATTTTCTTCTGAATTATTATATTTAAAATCATCTACTGAAGAATATTCTAGCGCAAATAGAAAACATGCTCAAAGTTGGCATAATATTTATAACTATTCTTATGAATCTGATAGTACATTATTATGTGATAAATATAAAATTAGTTTAAATAAATTATATTTTGTTTCTAGCCTTCCTATTAATATGAATGACGTATTTGAAAAATATAAATCAAAATTTGCTGACAATTATTATTATCCAAACAAAATAGGAGATTATAGTAATAATACTCGTCAAATTTTTAACTATATAAAAAATAATTCTAATATTTCATTGATTGCAGATATAGGAAACGATACAATAAAAATTGCTTATTTATGTAATAGCAAATTTGTAACACAAGGAAACAAAGAAAATTTGCGAGAAAAATATTCTGATGACGAAAATTCAACAATATATATTTGGTCAATTATATTTATTATTGGAAGTATATTGTTTTTTATAGTTCATGAATTTAATTAGGAGATAGATAACATTACAAATGATTAAATTATACTATCCGAGAATTTTTTTATCAAGTTGTAAATTCATTATAAAATATTTGTCTCATTAATAAAATGAATATTAATGAGGCATTTTTAATTACTTAGATTTATTAAAACTTACACCTTGCTAAAAAAAATTAACTCATATTCCAAAAAACAAATTTGAAATTGTAGTTAAAATAATAAAAATTTTCAAACTGAAATATCTGTTATTGACCAATATCCATTACCAAAAAGTTGACAAAACGACTCTATAGCATTCATGCATTTAAGTGGCAAATATAAAGTTATTCCACCTTCTAAATAAAATTCAATTTACAATTATTATTTAACCAAATTAATTTTATGCGGGACTGAATAGTTCCGCATTTTTTTATTTTTATTTAAAAGATTATTTCTGAAATGATAACTACATAAAAAGAAAAAGGCTTACATTTCTGTAAGCCTCTGTAGTCCCTACCGGAATCGAACCGGTGTTACAAGAATGAAAATCTTGCGT
>JAKSUC010000001.1 GCA_024413595.1 Bacteroidales bacterium | reverse complement strand
CTCGCGACCCCATGCGTGACAGGCATGTATTCTAACCAAACTGAACTACCGAACCTTTCTTTTTCGTTTTGCGATGCAAAGGTATATCTTTATGTTAAATCTACAAATTTTTATGAGTGTTTTTTTGCAGATATTTTATTTTTTTTTCCTATTTGCTGTATTTCAATTTTTTGCAAAACAAAAATTTTATTTTTTTTGTGATTAAATTGGCTTTTTTATATTTTTTCAAGTTTTTTTTATATAATTTAGTAAAGTTTTATTTATCAAAAAATGCTATTTTTTTAGTCCTTTTACGTGTCCTGCTTTATAAAAATGCTGTTTGTAATATGTAGAGTTTAAATTATCGATTTTTACACCTACATTATTGCTTGTAGCTGAGTGAACAAAGTTGTTGTTACCCAAATAGATACCAACGTGATAAATTTTACCTTTTTCGTCGGCAAAAAATAGAATATCACCAAAATCCATTTTTGAACGATCAACAACGTCAACATTATTTATAATGTCGTATGACGAACGATTTAGTTTTATGTTATAAACATTTAAATATACCGAAGTTACAAATCCACTACAATCTGTTCCAACTCCTTTTTTTGCAGATGCGTATTTATAAGGTGTTCCTATCCATTCTGAAATTTCTTTTAGCATTGCAAGATCTTCTGTTCCTTTAAATTGTGTTTTTAATTTTTCTGAATATTTTTTGTATTCAGCACTTTGAGAATTTGTTGAAGATTGCGAAGTTTTTGAAGTAGTTTGAACATTAGAATGTTGCTGAGTTGTAGTATGTTGTGTTGTTTTACAAGAACTTCCACAACAAATAGTTGTCACTGCTAAAGTAGCTACTATTAAATATATAACCGGTTTTGTCATTTTTATATTTGTTTATGATAATTATCAAAAAAATTATTAATCAAATTGTTACCTTTTAAAGAGTTTTCATCAAAGTTTTGCTCATTATAAAAATCATCTTCAAAATCATCATCATTTGTAGAATATGCAAGAACATGAATTGCGTTTAACAATGATAAAAGACGAAAACCCCAATATTCTTTAAAATTGTTTTCACATTTTGCCAAAGCAGCTTTCATAGCATCTTCAGAACCTGTTTTGAAATTTTCGATAAAGTTTTTAATATCTTGATAAATATCGGCAACACATTCCGAAATTTCTGCTTGTTCGAATTCTGTTTCGTTGTTAGAATAATTGAAAATGCTGATATAAGCATCACTAGCAGCCAAACAATTTGAAACTTTGTTTTTTATATAATCATAATCATATTCCGAAATAAAAACTTCAGGTTCTTCCAAATCCATTTCTGATGTAGGCAACATAGTTGCTTTTAAATATAACAACGGTAAAATTTTCTGTAATTTAGTAACGAATTCAGATTTTTCAATTTTGTTAGCTTTTTCAACAAAAGCACAATATTCGTTAGAAACGGTTACAAATTCAATTGTATTTTTTTCAAAAATAGTATCCATATAATAAAATTTTATTCTTCTAAACGATAAATAGTTTTAGCTTCTTCAGCGTCGATAGCATCTTTAAAAGGACCAATCACCAATGCTTTAAAAGCCAAACTTTCACGCATAACTTCACTAAAATCTTTGGCAGTTCCGTCAGCCACACGAGCCGCCATACGTTCAAATTTATAACTATGACTACGTTCAGCAATATTGACTTTAACTAAAAACCAAGAATATTTTATATCAGTAGGTCTTTCTTTAATTGTATCATTTACAATTTTGTAAAGAGAATAAGCATATTCAGCTTCGCTATACGATTTAAAAGGTCCAACAGCAATTGAAGTTCCTTTAACAGCTCCACTCCATAATGCTTTTGAAAAAGCTTTTGAATTTCCATTTGAAATTTTTGGCGAAATTGTTCTTAATGCGTATTCTTTTAGATGAGTTTGTTTTTCAAACTTGTTAAAAATTTTTACATTAAACCAAAAATAAGTTGTGTTATCGTTTTTTTTCTGTGAAAATGCTTGATTATTAATCAATAAAACACATAATGAAATAAAAAATAATTTTAGGTTTATTTTCATAATTTTTATTAATTTAGTTGACACATAAAAAACGGTTTCACCTTACAAATTCGTATTTTGGAAGTCGATAAACAATAATTTGTTTTTCAAATTCATAGTTTTTGTAATCTTTAACAACAAATTTAACAGTATTAATACCATAATTTAAATTAACATTATAAGAAAGCGGGAAATCACAACCATCACGTTTTTCAGCATCTGACGGTTTATGAAATTCATTAACATACACTTGCATATTGTCGTTTACAAAAACTTTTACACTATTTGGAATACCAAAACTATTAAGACACAATGTTATATCAATAGATTCGTTTAAGGTAGACGAAATTGAGTCAGAAGGAAACGAAAATTGTAAATCTGTTCGTTCAATGTTATACATTTTTAAAACAGCCATATCCCACCCTTTTCCAAAAGAATTTGTTGTTCCAGCTAACAAAAGTCCATTATCTCTAGTTTCAACCAATTCTTTAGGATAGTCTTGACTTTTTCGTTTAAAAATATTGCTCCACATTTGATTACCTCGCGAGTCGTATTTAACCATAAAAAAATTTGAATTGTCACGAATGTTAGATTTAGAAAAACCACACATCACAAACGCATTATCGTATGTTTCAATAACATCCGTGGCTTCTTCCCAATCGCCATTTCCCCAAGTTTGAACCCATAAAGAGTCGCCATCACTATTTAATTTCATGATTAAAGCATCGTAATCAGTAATAGAATTAACACGAGTGAAACCAGCAACAACAATATTGCTATCTCTTGTAGAAATAACCGAAGACCCAGAACACCAATCGTTAAAATCATACCAATTTAACCATTGTTCTTCACCTTCACTATCTAATTTAATGACAACCATATTTTTACGCCCGCCACTTTTTTGACCAATATATCCAGTAACCACAAATCCACCATCGTATGTTTCAGCAATAGACATAGCACGATTTTCTTCGCCACCCATAAATTGCTTGTCCCAAAGTTTGTTGCCATTTTCGTCAAGTCGCAACATATACCAAGATGGAGCAGCGTCGTTATTAGAGCTTGTAAATCCGCAAATTGCATAACCATGATCTTTGGTTTCAATAATTTTGTAACCTTGTTCATCACCATCTTCACCATAAACTTTTTGCCACAAAACATTACCAACAGTGTCGATTTTCATAACCAAAAGGTTACTTTGAAATTCACGTTTTCTAATGGTGTAGCCAGTGATAACTATACTGCTATCATAAGTTTGAACCATGCTATTTGCAGCGGAAGTAAAAAAATCTGCGTAAGTTTTTCCCCAACGTCCAGTTCCGTCAGGGTGCATTTTTACTAACCAAAGATGATGTTCTTGCCAACGAGCAAACCCTCCAACTAGATAATCACCATCTCGAGTTTCGATACAAGTGTTTGCTTCGTCCCAACCATCACCACCAAATGTTTGAGCCCATTCGGTTTTATATTGCGAAAAAGCAGTGAATGAGTTACTAAATATAACTATTAATAATATGATTTTAAGACACTTACTCATTTATTACATATTGATTTTTTATGCCGATTAAATTATAAATGTATGCAAATTTATAAAAAAAGTATAATTACTGCAATTTATTAAATAAAAGGCAAAAAATATACCGACTTAATTTTTCTTTTTTTTGTAAAAAAATTAATTTTCGAATATTAAGTAAATACTAAATTTAAAAAATAAAATACTTTTTTATAATTTATAACGTATATAAAATAAAAAATAAAAAGAAAAAAATGACATTAATAATTTTAGACAATATTATTGATTCTTTTCTATTGGTTTTGATTCTTATTGCAATAGTCTATAGTGTGTTTGCAATTAAGAAAAACTATTCTACCAAAAACAAAAGAGGTAATCAAGATTAACTCAAAAATTTTATACCTTTGCACTCAAAAATTTAGAGAGAAAAATGACAAATTTGAGGCATAAATTAGACAATCCAATATTTGACTATATATCACAAGTTGCAAAAGATAATAAACTTGAAACCTATGTTATAGGAGGATATGTAAGGGATTTATTACTTGGTATAAAATCAAAAGATATAGATTTTGTAGTTGCAGGCAGTGGTATTGAATTAGCACAAAAAGTTGCCGAAAAATTAAAAATTAAACGCGATATTGCTTATTACAAAAATTTTGGAACAGCAATGTTTAAATATAAAGGTATTGAACTTGAATTTGTTGGAGCTCGCAAAGAGTCGTATGATAGAAATTCAAGAAAACCAATTGTTGAAAATGGAACAATTCACGACGATCAATTAAGACGCGATTTTACAATCAATGCACTTGCAATTTCTTTAAACTCAAACAATTACGGTGATTTAACAGATCCTTTTAATGGACTTAATGATTTAGAAGAAAAAATCATCAAAACACCTTTAGATCCAGATATTACTTTTTCGGACGATCCATTAAGAATGTTACGAGCTATTAGATTTGCTTGTCGATTAAATTTTACAATTGATCACAAAACCGAAGAAGCTATCACCAAAAATAAGCAAAGATTAGAAATAATTTCAAAAGAACGTATAGTAGAGGAACTTAATAAAATTATGGCAACAGAAAAACCTTCAAAAGGTTTTATTCTGCTTGAAAAAACAGGATTGCTAGAATTAATTTTACCTCAATTAATAAAACTTAAAGGAATAGAAATAAAAGAAGGTCGCGCTCATAAAGATAATTTTAATCATACAATGCAAGTAGTTGATAATGTTGCAAGTATGAGCGATAATATATGGCTTAGATGGTCGGCACTATTTCATGATATTGCAAAACCAAATGTAAAAAAATTTGTAAATGGAACTTGGACATTTCATAGTCACGAATTTATTGGTGCAAAAATGATTCCTGCAATTTTCAAATCATTAAAAATGCCTCTCAACGACAAAATGAAATATGTTCAAAAAATGGTTGGAATGCATCATCGTGCTATTCCTATTTCAAACAACGAAATTACAGATTCGGCTGTTCGTAGATTAATGTATGATGCAGGAGAAGATTTAGATGATTTAATGATTTTGTGTGAAGCTGACATCACTTCTAAAATTGAAGAGAAAAAAATAAAGTTTCTAAACAATTATAAAATTGTTCGTCAAAAAATCAAAGACCTTGAGAAAAAAGACTTTAGACGTAATTGGCAACCTCCAATTGATGGAAATTATATCATGAATACATTTTCTCTTAGTCCATGTAAAATTGTTGGTGATATCAAAGAATGTATAAAGAATTCTATTTTAGATGGAATTATAGACAATTCTTTTGAAGCAGCATACCAACTTATGATAAAAAAAGGTGAAGAATACGGTCTAAAAATTGTTAACAATATTCAAAAAAATAAGACCATTGAATAAATTTGTTTTAATTTCATATATTTTATTGTGTTGTAACGTTTTAAGAGCGCAAAATTCGGGCAATAATCCAGATATTGATCCAAATAATAATTATTATAAACCTTGTAGTTCTTCGATACTTCAAAATGGTAAATGGATAAAAATTGCTATTAATGAAGATGGTGTTTACAAAATTCCTTTTCAAAAATTAAAAGAACTTGGATTTGATAATCCTTTGCAAGTGAGAGTGTTTGGTAATGATTTTGGAATGCTTCCATTTTATAATAACGAAAAAATTCCTTCTGATTTAATTGAAAATAAAGTTAAATACGGTGATAATGCTATTTATTTTTATGCAAAAGCTAAAGATATTTGGTATTATAATGAAAAAGATGATTTTTTTGAAGTTAAAAATCATCTTTATGATAATAATGCTTATTATTTTTTAAGTGATGTTAATACAAATTATAATAATAAAATTGATAATACTGAAACATTATCACCAAATAATCCTATCCAAATAACTGAGTCTGATTATTTTGCAATTCACGAAACTGAAAAAATCAATCTTAAAATGTCAGGTAGAAATTGGTATGGAGAAAATTTCTATTATGCTAATTCTCAAAATTTTGAAATTAAATTACCCGCTATTGCTAATAATTCAAAAGGAAAAGCAAAAATTTCTGTTATTGCAAGATCTTCTTTAGAAAGTAGTTATACTATTTTATTTAATTCTACAAATGAACAAACTATTAAATGTAATTCTATTTCGGGAACAACATTATACGCCGACACTAAAACTGAAATATTCGAATTTACTCAACAAAATTCTGATATTCAAAATGTTAATATCACATTTAATAAACCAACTTCGTCAGCAGAAGGATATTTAGATTATATAATTTTAAATACAAGAGGCTTAATCAAATATAATGATAAACAACTGATTTTCAGAGATAAAAATTCAACAAAAAACAATTTTTCTGAATATTATATTCAATCAGGAAACAATAATTGCATAATTTGGGATATTACACAAAGTACCACACCTTATAATATAGCATATAATATAAATCAAGAAAAACTAATATTTACTGCAAAATCCGAAAATCTGCATGAATATGTAATTTTTCAAGAAAAAGATGCTTTTGAACCTATATATTTAGAAAAATCAGAACAAATAGTTAATAATCAAAATCTTCACGCAAAAAATCCAACAGAATTTATAATTATATCTCCTCAAAGATTTTATAAATGGGCAGAAAAAATTTCTCAAATTCATTCCGCAGATTTATCTACTATGACTGTAACAACAGAACAAATTTATAATGAATTTTCGTGTGGAATGAGAGATGTTTCAGCTATTAGAAATTTTATCAGATATATTTATAAAAAAGACAATGGAAAAACTCTAAAATATGTTTTATTATTTGGCGATGGTTCTGTAGATAACATTTCAAATACCGAAAACAACACTAATATAATTCCAACATATCAATGTCCATATTCGTTAGACGAAGAAAATATAACATCTTTTGTTACAGATGATTATTTTGCACTACTTGATGATGATGAAGGTGAATATTTTGGAAATTTGGATATTGCAGTTGGACGAATTCCAATTAAAAACGAAACAGATGCTTCTACAGCTACCAATAAAATTGAAATTTATTCTAATCAAAAATTTGAAAAATATCAAAAATGGATTACTTTTATTGCCGACGACGAAAATAATAATCTCCATTTAAGTCAAGCAGATAAAATTGCAACTTTTACAGAAACAAATTATCCAAATTATGATATTCAAAAAATTTATATAGACGCATATAAACAAGAACAAAGTGCAGGACTAATATCTTATCCATCAGCAAGAGAAGATATTATAAACAGATTTAACGAAGGAGCAAAAATTATAAATTATACAGGTCATGGAGGTGTAAATTTTTTGGCAGATGAACGAATTTTAACAAATGCTGATATTGAAAAATTAATCAATATTAATAATTTACCAATATTTATTACCTCTTCTTGTGACATTGGACATTTTGATAATTATGATCGCCAAACCGACAAAAACAAAGATTGTCCAGCCGAAAAATGTTTAAATAATCCTAATGGAGGCGCAATTGCAATGGTAACAGCGGCTCGTGTTGCATACGCAGAACAAAACTTTAATCTGAATTTTAATCTTTTTAAAAATTTTTTTAATTCAGAAAACAATAACAAAATTAGATTAGGTGATGTTGTAAAAAAAGCAAAAAACGCAACAAATGATATTAACATGCACTCTTTTATGCTTTTAGGCGATCCAGCTATTGTTTTAAAAGAACCTGATAATAAAATTAAAATCCTGAAAATAAATGATATAGATTTCAACAATTTTACTGATACTTTAAAAGCTCTTGATAAATGCAAAATTGAATGTCAAATTATTGATTATCAAAATAATATAGTAAATAGTTTTAATGGTTCTGCTCATACAATATTTTTTGACAAAGAAACAACAATTAAAACTTTAAACAACGATGGACATGGAATTTTTGAATATAAAACTTATAAAAATAAAATTTTTGAAGGATATTCAACAGTAAATAATGGAACATTTACAATAAACTTTATTGTTCCAAAAGATATTGATTATAAAGTAGATAGCACAAAAATTAGTTTATATGCAGAAAATGGAAATTATTCTGCATCAGATAGTTATAAAAATATATTAGTTGGATTAAGCAGTTCAAATCCTGAAAATGATATAATAGGACCAGAAATAAAATTATATGTCAACAACAAAGATTTTGAAAATGGAATAAAAATCAATAATTCACCAATATTAACAATTTCTTTGTCAGACACTTCAGGAATAAATACAACCTCAGACAATAATGGTCATAATATTTCATTATCAATAGACAACAATCAATCTATTTCACTAAATAAATATTATAAAAACAACGTAAATAGCTATACATCAGGAAGTGTAGAATATAAATTAACAAATATAAAAGAAGGAATTCACACAATAAAAGTAAAAGCCTGGGACAATTACAATAATTCAAACGAAATAGAATACACATTTGAAGTAACTAAAAACGAAAATCTAAAAATAACAAGATTATTAAATTATCCCAATCCGTTTACAGATATAACATCGTTCTATTTTGAACATAATGCTCCACAAAGTATTATAGATTATGAACTTACAATATTCAGTATATCAGGAAAACAGATAAAAACAATAATAGGCATAATGTCGAACAATAAAAATCTTAGCGACCCAATAAAATGGGACGGATTAGATGATTTTGGCGATAAAATTGCAAGAGGAACGTATATTTATCGTTTAAAAATCAAAGACTCAGAAGGCAAAAAAACGTCAGCATACGAAAAATTATTATATTTAAAATAAATTTGAAATATTTTTTATACCAATTCGTTATAGAAGTGAATAATTATAATAAAATGAAAACAGCAAATAACCTTTTAAAATTTAAAATTTTGATAGCCACAATATTGGCATCTACAATTACATCACAAGCCCAAATCACTCCAAACCAAGACCCAATTGGAAGGAAAGATAAATCTAATATTATTTCAACAGCAGCATCATTTTTGTTGATAGCTCCAGATTCAAGATCAGGAGCATTAGGAGATGCTGGCGTTGCAACTTCGCCAGACATAAATTCACAACATTGGAATGCCTCAAAATATGTTTTTGCAGAAGAAAAAACTGGTATTTCATTATCATATACGCCTTGGCTTAAAAATTATGTTGACGATATGAGTATATCATACTTGGCTGGATTTAATAAATTTAAAAGAAATCAAGCCTTAGGTTATTCTTTAACATATTTTTCTTTAGGTGATATGACTTTTACTGACATAGAAGGTGCTACATTAAAACAATTTAACCCAAAAGAATTTGCAATAGACATTTCTTATTCATTAAAAATGGCAGAAAATCTTTCTGGCGGTTTAACAATGAGATATATTTATAGCAATTTAACAGGTGGAATAACAGTAAATAATTCAGAAGAAACTCACGCAGGCCATTCTGTAGCAGGTGATTTATCTATATATTACAAAAAAGAATTTGAAACAGGAAATAAAACTCATACACTTTCACTTGGTGCAAATATCAGTAATATAGGAACAAAGATAAGTTATACTTCAAATAATTCAAACTTTATACCTACCAATATGAAACTTGGAGCAGGATATAAAATTGATATGGATCAATATAATAGTTTATTGTTTACATTCGACTTAAATAAACTTTTAGTTCCAACACCTCCAATTTATGACGAAACTAATGATAACATAATTGCAGGAAAAGACGACGATGTTTCAGTTCCAGTAGGAATTTTTCAATCATTTGGTGATGCACCTGATGGATTTAGCGAAGAACTTAAAGAAATTTCGTATTCTATGGGATTAGAATATTGGTATTCAAAAACATTTGCAGGTAGAATGGGTTATTTTACAGAAAGCAAAGAAAAGGGAGGACGTAAATATTTAACATTTGGAGTTGGTTTAAAATTAAATGTTTTCTCATTTGATTTTTCATATTTAGTAACAACAACATCTTCAAATCCACTTCAAAATACAGTTAGATTTACTTTAGGTCTTAACTTTGATAAATTTAAAAAATAATAAAATAAAAAATTAAAAGTAAAAATCCTTGCAGATATCAATTTGCAAGGATTTTTGTATATAATAACCAAATCATTAAAATAAAAATGAAAAATAAAATATTAACAATCATTATTTTTGTAATATCTACAAGTTCGTGTATGGCTCAAGATATATGGGGCAACAGATATTCAAGCACTTACATTATCAGCGACAAACAAAAAGATTTTGTTAGAAGTATAATTGCCGAAAATCCAATTGATTATACATTTAAACTTGAAGTAGAATTTACACCGTCTGACACTGCATATTTTCTTCATTATTTTGCAAACTATCCCAAAGCACCAATAAGCAAAAATCGAAAAATGCTTTTCAAACTAAAGAATAATCAAATAGTTGAGATTTCTGCATATTCTGATAGTGAAATAGTATCAGATACAATACACAATACATTTAATTTTGCTCATGCACATTTTAATCAAGCTTTAAAAATGAACAAATATGATATGTGTGCACATTACCAAATCACTTATTCACAGCTTATTAACATAATCAACAATGATATTCAAAAAATAAGAGTTGAAGACGATTTAAGTTTTGAAGATTATCGAATACCAAGTTTATCAAAACGATTTGCAAAAATGTATGAAGCAATTCAAAACGAAATTTTAACTCGAAATTATGATTTATGTGAAGGATTGTAATAAATTTAAAAATTTTATAAAAAAAATAGGTATTTAATAAAAAAATACCTAAATTTGTGAAATAATTAAGGGGCTGACTTTGGTTTTGACGGCGTGCAAGGTCAGCGTGTAAGCATGTCGGAACAGGTAACAAATTCCGTAAAAAAGGTTACAAAACAATTAATTGGCAATAATTACGATTATGCTCTTGCTGCCTAATTGAAGTATAGTAGATTAGCATTATTTCCGAACAAGGTTTGGAAACAAGACATCTCCCGCAGGTAAAGTCTGCAACCTAAGCGATATGGAGGTGCAAAAATATGCAGAATAGTTACGATTTTTTCTCGGAATTGTAATGAAATTTTAGAGGATAAGAAACAATTGGCGGGCTTTTTAGCAGATTGTTTACGAAAATTAAATAAAAGATAAGCATGTAGAAAGCATACGGGTCTCATGTTCGGACCGGGGTTCGACCCCCCGCAGCTCCACAAAAAAAGCAACTTTTTTCAAGTTGCTTTTTTTTATTTTGTTAATTTCGGTATTTGTTTAAATTTTAAAAATTTGATGCTACTATAATTTATTTATTAAAATATTAACAAAACCAATATATTCTTGAAGAGTTCTACTCTTTGAAATATTTTTACAAGTCTTATGGTCTGAATTTGGAAGAAAATAATCCCATAAAGTTTTCATTTTTTCTAATACTTGTTTGTCTCCACCTTCAGAAAAACGTAAATAATTATCAATTAAACAATTATGAAATTTTAAAAGAACTTCTTTTTGATTTTCTTCAAAATTTTCTACAGATTTATATTTTTTAGCTAAAAAAGGATCAGCTAAAATACCACGTCCAATCATCAAAGCATAAACAAAAGGGAATTTTTGAATACAACTTTCGATTTCGTTTAAATTTGTTAGATTGCCATTAAAAATAACCCGAGTTTTTAATTGAGATGCAAATTCAAAAAATGCGTTTTCATCAACCTCACCAGAATATTGTTGTTGTGCAGTTCGTGGATGAATGGTTACAAAATCGAAAGGAAATTGATTTATGATTTCAATAAGTTTTAGACATTCTTTTGATGAAGACAAGCCTAATCTCATTTTTATAGAAAACTTCACATCTGAATATTTTGTCAGAGAATTTACAATTTCAGAAAATTTTTCAGGATATGGAAGAATTCCGGCACCTTTAAATTTTCGATTCAAAACAGGATAAGGACATCCAAAATTTAAATCGATATTTTTAAATCCAAAATCTGATAAAAATTTTACGAGTATGTCAAGTTCAGATTTTTCAGAAACTATAATTTGAGGAATTAAATTAGAAAAATCGTCACCTAATTTTTTAGCAAATTCTAAATCACGAATTTCACGACGACGAATTTCTGAATTTTCAACACGAAAAAAAGGAGTAAAATATTTATCAACACCTCCAAAAAATTTTTCGTGAGCAAAACGAAACACCGCGTCAGTATATCCCTGAAGCGGTGCCATATAAATAGAATATTTTGTAGACAAAATAATTAAATTTTAGTTGAAAAGAGAGTCGACAAATTGCTCTTTATCAAACAATTGTAAATCAGTAACTTTTTCTCCTACTCCAATATATTTTACAGGAATTTTAAATTGATCACTAATACCTAAAACAACACCACCTTTTGCAGTTCCGTCAAGTTTTGTAAGTGCAATAGCAGAAACTTCAGTTGCAAGAGTAAATTGTTTAGCTTGTTCAAAAGCATTTTGTCCAGTACTACCATCAAGAACAAGAAGAACTTCGTGAGGAGCATCTGGAATAACTTTAGTCATAACTCTCTTAATTTTAGAGAGTTCGTTCATTAAATTAATTTTATTATGAAGACGCCCAGCAGTATCAATTAAAACTACATCGGCTTTGTTTGCCACAGCAGAATTTAAAGTATCAAAAGCAACAGAAGCAGGATCAGCCCCCATGGATTGTTTAATAATCGGAACATCAGCACGTTGAGCCCAAACTTCAAGTTGTTCAACAGCAGCAGCTCTAAAAGTATCAGCGGCACCAAGACAAACTTTTTTACCAGCCATTTTAAATTGGTTGGCAAGTTTACCTATAGTTGTAGTTTTTCCAGCACCATTAACACCAACAACCATAATCACATAAGGACTTCCATCTTTGGTTGCTATACTGTCAGTAAAATTATTATCTTTATTTTCATTAAGTAATGAAATAACAACTTCTTTTAAAATTTTGTTTAATTCAGAAGTATTAAGATATTTATCTTGGGCAACTTTTTCTTGTAAACGTTCAATAATTTTGATAGTTGTGGCCACCCCAACGTCAGAAGTAATTAAAGCATCTTCGAGATTATCAAGTACTTCATCGTCAATTTTAGATTTACCAACAACAGCTCGTTGAATTTTTTTAAAAACACTTTCTTTGGTTTTTGCTAAACCAGAGTCTAAACTTTCTTTTTTTTCTTTAGAAAACAATCCAAAAAGTCCCATAATAAATTTTTTAGAATGTTGATTAATAATGGATTATGTAACAACCACTTTAATTATACTTTCACTTGTAAATTTATAAAATATCTTTTTAAAATGCAAGTGTTTGTAAATAAAAGAAAAAAGTAAAAAAATAAAAGTATTAAAAGTAATTAGAAAAATATTCTCAAACTTTAATAATATAAAACAAAAAAATAATATTTAATACCAAATTTAAACGAATAAGTACAAAATACAAAAGCCGGCTATGCACCGGCTTCTATATTTTAAACTTCAAAAATCTTATTTAAGATCTTTGAGTGCTTCTTTAGCTTTAGTTTGAAGAACAATTGCTTCTTTGAAGCAATAAGCACCAGTTTTTGGAGATCTTACAGCTTTAATAATTTTAGTAAGAGCTGGTTTTGATTCGTCTTCTTTTTTAAGAGTTGCAACTACTTTCTTTGCCATTTTCTATCTATTTTTACTTTATTTCACGATGAATAGTATATTTTTTCAAATACGGATTGTATTTTTTAAGCTCAAGACGAGCTGGTGTATTTTTCTTATTTTTAGTGGTAATGTAACGAGACATTCCAGCAACACCTGCTTCTTTTTGTTCAGTGCATTCAAGTATAACTTGCACTCTATTCTTATTTTTTGCCATTTTTTTCTAATTTGTCAAAAATTAATAATTAATAACCAAGGATTAATCCGTTTTCAACTGCATTGTCTAAACAAGCTTTCAATCCTTTTCTGCTAATGTTTCTGATTCCGGCTGTTGATACTTTTAATGTTACCCAACGATCTTCTTCTTCAAGATAGAATTTTTTCCATTGTAAATTTGGGTAAAATGTTTTCTTAGTTTTTCTGTTTGAGTGAGAAACATTGTTTCCTCTCTGAACTCGCTTACCTGTGATTTCGCAAATACGTGACATTTCTATTTCGTTTTATTTCTTAATTATCTCTTTATTTTTACGGACTGCAAATTACGTGATTTTTATTGAATTGAACAAACTTTTTTGCTTTGATTTTTAGGTTTTCTATGTTTTTTTTTTGTTAACTCTATTAATTTACTAATAAACATATTAATTATCAATATTTTATATTGTTTTGAATTAATAAAAAATAAGCAAAATTTGATTCTAAATCAGAGTAATACTTACAGTTTTTGTATTGTTTATTTTACGAATATAATCAATAGTTATTGTAATAGTTTTAAAAATTCTTGTTCAGAAATGATTTTTATTCCTAATTTTTCTGCTTTTTGAATTTTTGAAGTTCCAGGTTTATCTCCTGCTACAACAAAATTCGTTTTTGCATTTACAGAAGATTGAAGTTTACCTCCATTTATTTCAACCATTTGTTCAAGTTCGGAACGTCGTTGTGGAGTGGCAAAACTACCTGTTACTATTAGATTTAAACCTGCTAATTTTTGAGATTTTTCTTCATTAACAACTTCTGTTTCAGAATTTTGAAATTGAAGTCCAGCTTTAATTAGTCGGTTTAACATTTCAATATTTTCAGAATTTCTAAACCATTGAAAAACACTTTCTGCAATTGCTTGTCCTATATCATTGATTTCTAAAATTTGTTCTATTGTGGCAGATTTTAATTGTTCGATATTTTTAAATTTTTTTGCTAAAGATTTTGCAGCTTGTTCTCCTACATATCTAATACCTAAAGCATAAAGTACTCTACTATATGGAACTTCAACAGAATTATGAATACTTTCGATAAAGTTTTTAGCAGATTTTTCGGCAAAACGTTCAAGACGTGCAATTTGTGGCGCTTTTAAATCATAAAGATCTGCTGGATTTTTAATTAATCCTTGGTTATAAAGTAGTTCAATTGTAGCTTCTCCACAATTGATATTCATAGCTTTACGAGTAACAAAATGTATAATTTTACCAGTAATTTGTGGAGGACAATGCAAATAATTTGGACAATAATGTCCAGCTTCACCTGGATTACGAACTAATTCAGCTCCACAAACGGGACATTTATCTATATAATTAATAGGTGTGGCGTTTTGAAGTCGTTTTTCAATGTCAACACGGGTGATTTTCGGTATTATTTCACCTCCTTTTTCTATGAAAACAGTGTCACCATAATGAAGATCTAAACTTTTGATAATGTCTGCATTATGAAGAGTAGCTCGTTTAACAATTGTTCCTGCTAGATGAACAGGCTCTAAATTGGCAACAGGTGTTATAACTCCCGTTCTTCCAACTTGATAATCAATTGAAATTAAAGGAGAAGAAACTTCATCAGCTTTAAATTTATATGCAATAGCCCAACGAGGAGTTTTTGCAGTAAAACCTAATTGTTCTCTTATGTCCATTTGATCAACTTTAATAACAATTCCATCAATGTCATAAGGAAGATTTTTACGTTCTTTGTTCCAATATTCAATAAAATCAATAACTTGAGAAATATTTTCAGCTTTAGTAGTGTTTTCTGACACTTTAAATCCCCAAGATTTAGCGAGTTGCATGTTTTGAAAATGAGAATTTGTAGGCAAAGAGTCCATCATTAAATAATAAAGATAGCAATCTAACCCACGGCGAGAAACGGCAGCGGAATTTTGGGTTTTTAAAGCACCAGCAGCAGCATTTCTACAATTTGCAAGAGGGGTCTCTCCTATTTCAGCACGTTCTTCGTTGAGTCGATTAAATGAAGAATGTGGCATCAAAATTTCACCTCTAATTTCAAAGAAATCAGGATATTTAGCGTCTTTATTTAAAGTTAAAGGAATACTTTTAATAGTTCTAACATTATTGGTAACATCATCTCCTTTTTGACCGTCACCACGAGTTACGGCACGAATTAATTTACCGTTTTGATAAGTTAACGAAATGCTTGTTCCATCAAATTTTAACTCACAATCATAAAAAAAAGGTTTATCTGTTAGTTTTCTGATTCTAGAGTCAAATTCTTTTAAATCGCCTTCGTTATATGTGTTTCCTAACGAAAGCATTGGATATTTGTGAGCAACTTGTGAAAATTCTAGATTTCTATCGTCTCCAACACGTTTTGTAGGACTATTTTGATCGTCAAATTCAGGATTTTCAGATTCTAATTTCTGAAGTTCAGCCATTTTGATATCATATTCATAATCTGAAATATCAGGCTGTGACAAAACATAATACTTATAATTACAAGTATTTAAAAACTCTCTTAATTTTTCGATTTTATCTTTAATTTCTTGTTTTCCCATTTTCAAAATAAATTATTTTGCTAAAATAAATATTTTTTTCATTAATTAATACATAAAAATTGCTTTTGATTGAGAAATTACGTTATTTTGTTTTTGAATAATGAATTTTTACTAATATGACAAATATTAATTTTTTTGAAGATTATTACAATGCTATAATTGAGACTTCGTCAAAAAATTATCCTCCGAATTATAGTTTAGAAACATTCTTTACAGAATGGTGTAATACCATAAATGAAAAATTATCACAATATAAATTTGAAATGAAAATTGCTTTTAAAGCAATATTTTATCCACTTGGAACAACCCGAAAACCAAGTGAAACCGAATTTAGAATAAATGATTTTGATAATTTGGCTATTTTTATTAATAAAAATAAAATAATAGATAAAGATAATGTAAGCGAAAAATTTGAAAAAATCACAAATGTTATGCTTAAAATAATAAAGCAACAAACACTAGCATTTGATTTAAATAATTTAAGTGATAAATACGCCGAACGATTAAAAGAACTAGATAGTATGCGTCAAGCTTCAATATTGCTTGGCAATCCAACAGAAGATATTCACCCAGCTTTGCGTCAAATATGTGATTCATTGCCCAATGCTTTTCAACATCCCAAATACGCAATGGTAAGAATTACATATAATGGCAAAACATTTAAAACTTCAGAATTTGAACAAATAGGGAAAGGATTAACCAAAACTTATACAGGAGAAGATGGAACAAATTGTTCTATAGAGGTTTATTATAAGAAAAAATTTCCTAATATGCCTGGTGGAGAAGGACAATTTTTGCCAGAAGAACATTATTTGTTAAGCAATTTGGCAGTTTTGATTGCAGGAGCTGCAAGTAATGAGAATATTAGAAAAGTAAATCGAATTTTAGGACGTAGAATAAAAGAATTAAATACTATAACCAAAACCACAGAAATTATTCAACAAGGGAAAGATATTGATCATACATTATATGAAATATGTAAACTTTTACCTTCAGGAATGCGATATAGCGAATATTCTTGCGCAAGAATAAGATTTGAAGGTAAAGAATATGTTAGCGATTATTTTGAAGCATCGCCAATTGCGATGAAAGAACAATTTGTAACTATTGATAGTAATAAAGGTAGTATTGAAATTTTTTATTATAAAGATTTTCCAAACGAAGTTGAATTTCAAGAAGAAGAGATTGAAATGCTTAAAAATATATCTCAACTAGTAACTGGATTTATTAATAATAATAAAGGAAGATCAATAATTCATAGAACAGCAGAAATTCAAGCATTTGTTAAAAAAGAAGATAATTTTAGAAGAAGTTTAACCAAAAGTCACAAACCACTTCAAGCATACTTTAATCAACAAATGATAGATAAATATATTTATCTAGATATGATGAAATATAAAGTAATGCATGTATTGTTTGTTGCAACACTTTATGATGCTTTTGTGCTTGAAAATGAAGACTCATTTTTTGAAAAATTTTTAGGTGATGTTCATCAATTTAGTCTTTATACTTTGCCACGAATAACAGGTGTAAGTTCAAAAGAAGAGGCAATTGATGCTATGTCAAATGCAAATATCGACATGGTGATTATTATGCCAGGAATGAGTTCTGAAAAAACAGTAGAACTAAGTCAAGAATTACGTTCTATTAATGAAAATATTCCAATTTATTTATTAGTAAATAAAAAAGAGGAAGTAAAACATTACGAAGAACTTGTTCCAACTGTAAATAGCATAGATAAAATATTTGTATGGAGTGGCGATAGTAATATTTTCTTTACAATAGTTAAAATTCGCGAAGATAGTATAAATGTTGAGAATGATACACAAATAGGACTTGTTAGAGTAATTTTATTGATTGAAGATTCGCCAATTTATTATTCAAAATATTTAGAAATGCTATATAGTATAGTGTTTGGACAAGAAGAAAAAATAATACAAGAGGTTGAAAAACGAGAACTAGACAAAATAGTGAAAATGAGATCACGTCCAAAAATTCTTCATGCTCGAAATTATGAAGAAGCAATAGCTATATTTAATAAGTATAAAGACCATTTAATGTGCGTGATTTCAGATGTTGAATTTGATTGGAACGGGAAACTCGACCGAACCGCAGGTTTAAAGTTTGTAAAATATATGCGTAGCAAAGTGTATACAGTTCCAGTTATTTTTCAAAGTACAGAAGAATTAAGAGATTTGGGAACAGACCTTTACAAAGAAGAAAAGGTATTTTTTGTAAATAAAAATAGTGATTCACTTCTTGATGAATTAAAACGCTATCTTATTAAATATCTTGGATTTGGAGATTTTATATTTAGAAATAGAGCTGGAGATATATTAGGCAGAGCACGTTCGATTCGAGAATTTGAATTAATGTTAAAAGAAATGCCCGAAGAGTCAATATTCCGTCATGCAGTAAAAAATCAATTTTCGATTTGGTTAATGGCACGAGGCGAAATACAATTGGCAAAAACAATTAATTCATTAAAAATGAATAGTATAAACGATGTTAGCATTGTTCGTCCTCAAATATTAAAAGCTATAAACGATTATAGAGCCGATAAAAAACGAGGAAAAATACTGTCATTTGATGAAACATCAAGTATTGACGAACGAAATATAATAGCACTTGCCCCAGGTTCGCTTGGAGGAAAAGGTCGTGGTTTGGCTTTTATCGACACTTTAATTTATAATCTAGAAGCAAATAAATTGTCAGAACGAATAAATATTCTTGCTCCAGTAACAGTTGTGATTGGAACAGATGAATTTAGAAAATTTATTAGTCATAACGATTTGTTTTCTAAGCTTATAGATAAATCAATTTCTTATGAAAAAATAAGAGAATTGTTTTATAAAGGACATTTAAGTGATACAATAAGAGAACGTATCAAAACCATTATTAGTCAAACAGATAATCCACTAGCAATAAGATCATCAAGTACATCAGAAGATTCAGTTAGTCAACCATTTGCAGGAGTTTTTGACACCTACATAATTCCAAACGAAAAAGATGATAAAGAAGCAACATTAGAACTTGTTTGTAAGGCAGTAAAATTGATTTATGCCTCAGTTTATAGCGAAACAGCACGCAATTATTATAATGCCGTTCAACATAATATTGAAGAAGAAAAAATGGCAATTATAATTCAAGAAGTAGTAGGAAGTCGTTTTGGACAATATTTTTATCCACATATAAGCGGCGTTGCTCAAAGTTATAATTTTTATCCAGTAGCAAATATGAAACCAGAAGAAGGTTATGCAGTTGCAGGAGTTGGACTTGGCTGTTATGTAGTTGGAGGTTGGCCAGCTTACAGATTTTCTCCTAAATATCCCGATGTATCTATGTATACTACAAACGATTTACTAAAATCAACGCAAACTAAATTTTATGCTTTGGATTGTAGTAAACGAGAAATAGATTTGCTTAAAAATGGCGAATTGGCAGCTCTAAAACTTTTGAATATTTCGGACGCAGAAAAACATGGTTCGTTGAAACATTTGGCTTCGGTTTATAATTATGACAACGATTCAATTACACCAGGACTTGATGGATATGGAGCTAGAATTGTGAATTTTGCAAATATTTTACAATATAATTATTTTCCATTGGCAGAAACTATCGACTTGATTCTTAATGCAGTGAAAGACGCATTTGGATCTCCAGTTGAAATAGAATTTGCAGTAAATTTAAATAAAAACAAAAATGGGAAACCTTCGTTTTATCTTCTTCAAATAAAACCAATGGTTAGTAATTTTATAAATTCTAACATAAATATTGAAGAATACAACAAAGATAATATGTTATTGTATACAGATCAAAGTTTAGGAAATGGTAAAATAGAAACAATAAATGATGTAATATTTGTTGACGAGTCAAAATTTACAAAACTAGAAACACAAGAAATGGCCAAGGAAATAGATAATCTAAATGCAATGCTTGCAGATGAAAAACGAAAATATGTATTGATAGGACCAGGACGTTGGGGTTCAAGTGATAGATTTTTAGGAATACCTGTTCAATGGTCACAAATTACAAATGCAGCAGTAATTGTAGAAACAAGTTTAGAAAACTATCCACTAGATTTTTCACATGGTTCACATTTCTTTCATAATATAACATCAATGAATGTAGGTTATTTTGCAGTTAAAAACGAAAGTCGTACATGTTTTATTCACAGAGAAATACTTGAAAATCAAAAAATTATTCATCAAACAAAATATTTTAAACATGTAAGATTTGAAAAACCATTTACAATTATAATGAATGGAAAGAAAAATGAAGCAGGAATAATATTAAATTAAAAAAATGGAAAATAAAGAATATAAAATATTGTTTGTATGTTTGGGAAATATTTGTAGAAGCCCTATTGGAGAATGCGTTATGCAAAAAAAAGCAGAAAAAAACGGTTTAACAAATATCAAAGTAGATTCAGCAGGATTAATATCGTATCATACAGGCGAACAACCAGATTCGCGAATGATTTCGGCAGGAGCCAAAAAAGGATATTTCCTAAATCATAGAGCAAGAAAAATTTCAGAACAAGATTTTTATGATTTTGATTTGATAATTGGTATGGACAAAGAAAATGTTATAAAACTTAAAAATATTTGTCCCTCACCCAATTTACGAAACAAAATACGCCCTGCGTCAGATTATTTTACTTATGAAAATGGATTTGATTGCGTTCCAGATCCTTATTATGGAAGTCAAAAAGATTTTTATAAAGTAATAGAATTGGTAGAAGACGTTTGTGATGGAATAATAAAAGAACTTATATAAAAAAAGCCTCTCAAAAATGAGAGGCTTCTTTTTATATCAATCAATATATTATAAAGATTCTAGCATCGTAGAAGCAAGATTTGCAAAATTATTACTATTGTCTCTGACAATTTCTAAAATACTTTTAGCTTTTTGATTATTATTTAACGAAACATAACACATTGCTTGATAATACATAACTTCGTATTTTTCTTCATCAGAAGAAGGATTTACAGCGTCAAAATTATTTAAAGCTTGTTTGTAATATTCTAAATTTAAATTACAAATACCTAAGTATTTATAAGCTTCAGAATTTTCAGGATCTTCGTTAAGAATATCTTCTAAAATGTTTTTTGCATCAAAATATTCACCTTGAGAAATAAGATTAATAATTTTTTCTAATTGTTCAGGTGGAATTTTAGCATTGCTATTAGAAACAGATTTAGATTTTGTAATAGCCACCCCTTCGCCACGAGTAACTATTTCAGAAGTTTCAATTTTTTTTTCAGGTTTATTAAAACCTATTGATTTTTTCATCATAGGTTTTGATTGAACTTCAGTTTCTTGAGAAATAAAATCAGAATTATCTATTTCGTCAGCATCTAGATTTTCGATAGCTTCATTATTTTCTAATTCTGTATTAATAGAATTAGCATTAACCGCAATATCATTTGGGCTAAAATTGTCTACGTTGTTATTAATAATATTAAAAGCAAAATAAACAGCAACAATAGAAGCTGCAACAGCTATAGCTGAAATTAAATAATACACAGACGAATTGCTCTTAGAGTTGTTAGATTCTTTTTCCATAACAATTTTATCTACTTTATTGTTAATATTATAAACTACATTATCAATATTAATATCAGCCTCTTTCGCAATTTTTAACCCATCTAACATATCAGCACAATCTTGACATTTAGCAATGTGAGCATCAATGCTATTTTTTTGAGATTCAGACAATGTACCATTAACATATTGTTCTAAAGCGTCAATAGAAATACATCCATTTCCATCTTCTATAATATTAATTGTTTTCATGATATAAAAAATTTAGTTTTATTAATTAAATACCTAAAAACAATATCCAAAATAAAGTTGAAAGTTTAATAGTATTTTGAAATTCATATTCTTCTTCATCATATTTTTTTTCAATATCTAAAATATAGTTCTTCAAGTTTCTTTTGCCATTTTGTATAAGAGATTTAACTTTTTTTATATCAATCCCTATTTTATCAGCAATTTCAGAATAAGAACAACTCTCAAAATAAAACAATTTTAAACATTTTTGTTGGTCAGTGGATAATTGTTTTAAAGCATCCAAAACCAACTCAACTCTATTTTCTCTATTGTTTTCACTATATAGAGTAAAATCAGCCTCAAATTCCATAAATTCTGACGAATTATTTTCATAAAAAATGTTAAAATTTTGTAAACTGTTGATTTGTCGCAACATAAACAAGCAATGATTTCGGCAAACTGTTAAAAGCCACGATTTAAAATTAGAAATATCAAATTTTCTGAGTGAAAAAATAAGATTTTCAAAAATTTGACTAGCCGCATCTTCTGCCAATTGTACATCTTTTAGATATTTTAAGCAAAGAAGATATACAATTTTAGTATAGCGTTTATATAGTTCACCCAAACAATCACAACTAGCATCATCGTGAGACTTATAATAATCTACAATTTGAATATCCGATAAATCACTATATTTATTCATATATTTGTTATGAACGGTCACCAGAATGATTAATTCTATTAGCTTTTACAATTCCTTGAATTGTAGTTAATTGAGAAATAATAATATCAAGTTGACTTGTATTTGTTACATATAATAAAATAGTACCAACAAAAACTCCATCGTCTTCGCTCATATCTATCGACTTAATGCCAATATTAGATTCGAAAAGAAGAGTTGCAATATCTTTTATAATACCTTTACGATCAGTACCTTGAACATTAATTGAAGCTAAAGCAGGTTCAATATCTTCACCCCAAATAACTTTTGTAGTTTGTTTTCCTTTAGTAGCACTAAGTTTGCGCGCATTTTCACATTCTCTTTTGTGAATAAAAACAACTCCATCTTCGTCAGTGCAAGCCAAAGCATCGTCACCCGCAATTGGATAACAGCAAGCCGACAACATATATGGAATATTTTTGTCGATTAATAAAGGTTTTTTGTAGTCAATTTCAACAAAACGACTATTTCTATCATTGTTTTGAGCAGAAATGTTACCTTCTCTCCTATGAAGTTTTGTTCCGTCAATAATTGATTTTATGCGTTTTATGCAATCGATAAGTTCTTCGAAAGATATTTCTTGACGAGCAATTTTTCTATAAAGTTCGTCATTATTATTGAGTTTATAATGTGCTAAAATTTTGCTAGTTAAAATCAAATTAGGAATAACTCTATTGTCGCGCATAAGTTTGTTAAACTCTTGACGACCACGAACTATTTCAGATTTGTCTTTTTCTGAATTTTGTTTAAAGAAATTTTCTAACCATTGACGAGCTTTGTCAGATTTTGCATATTCAAGCCATTCTGGACAAGGTTTTGTGCTTGGTGAAGTTAAAATGGTGGCTTGGTCGGTGGTTTTAAGAACGTAATTTATAGGAACAATTTTTTGTCCCAACGAAGCACCAAGACAATGTTGCCCCATTTTATCGTGAATAGCAAAGGCAAAGTCAAGAACAGTAGAACCTTTTGGTAATTCCAAAATGTCTCCTTTGGGTGTGAAAACAAATATTGTAGAAATACTTGATAAACTACGAAAACGATTCATTAAATCAGAAGCATCTTCGTGAGGGTCAAAGGTTTGAAGATTTTGTTTTAAAACATCAAGTCCAGAGCGATTTGCTTTTTTTAAAGAATATCCACGACGCGCAACCATGTCATCTTCGGCTGTAAGTATTTGAACTTCAACCCAATTACCACCAAACATTACTTGAAAAACTAATGCTTTAAATCCGTTTTTCTTTGGAGCAAGCACATAATCACGTTTGCTATCTGTTTTTTCAGGGAAATTGTTGATTACAGATGCGTATAATCTATAATGAGTGTTAAAAATTTCGTCTTCTTCGTCGGTTTCTGGATCAAAAACAATTCTAACAGTTTGATAATTATCAATTTCTTGAAATGTTTTTCCAGTTTCTTGCATCATCGACCATGTTGTAAACAACGATTTTGTGATAACAGCTAATCTACAAGTGATTCCAGTACGAACCAAAACACGCATTAAACTTAATTTAAAGTTAGAGATTAATTCGTTTCGTGCAGTAGCCGTAGCTTCAACATATTGAGCCATCTCAATATATCTACCAGGATGAGCATATTTAAAACTTGTGTCTTCAAGTTCGTTTTTTATATCATAAAGTCCTAATTGATAAGCAATTGGCACATAAACATAAAGATTTTCACCAGCTTTAATTTGACGAGTACCATCCGGCATTTCGTCCATTGTACGCATATTATGAAGTCGGTCAGCAATTTTAATAAAAGCAACTCTTGCATCGTGAGGAATGCTTAAAAGCATTTTTTTGAAAGTTTCAGCTTGAGTATTTTGTTTTGCGTCGTAAACATTGGTAATTTTTGTTAAACCTTCAACAATGTTTGCAATAGATTCACCAAATTGACTAGCAATATCTTCACGTGTATATTCAGTATCTTCAACTACATCGTGAAGCAAAGCTGACAAAACAGAGCTAATTCCCAAGCCTATTTCGTTGGCCACAATTAATGCAACAGACACAGGATGAGTGATATACGGTTCTTGCTTTCCACCTTTACGTCTTACACCATAGTGTGCTTTGTAAGCAAAATCGTATACAGCTCGTATTTGGCTGTGAATTTCAGCGGTTTTAAAATTTTCTGGTAGTTGAGCGAAAAAATTTTTAAATAATTCTTCTTTATACTCATCTACAACTAATTCATTATCGGTCATAATGCTCAAGTTAATTTATAAAGCGCGCTATTTTATTTTTAAAACTAGTAAAATACGAAAATAATTATTCTTAATTATAATACATTTTTATAAATATTAAGTTTATGTAAATATTATTTTTGCTTAATATAAGCAAATAGATATCAATATTTTATAAAAAAAAATTGTCTGATAATATAATTTAAACTTTTATTATCAGACAATGTTGTTATTAAATAAAATATGATTATTTGCCACCGCCACCATGTCCACCGCCATTTGAACTTCTTCGGGCTATGCTTGCTTGTCTTACGCTATTGCAATATGTATTGTAACGGTCGTTGGTTGAATATATAAAGTATGAATGATAATATGTATGTGTGTTTTTATAAGAATAATTATCTTCTGAAAATAATAAATTTGTATAATATCCTCGATAAAAACTTTCTGTTGAGTCATCAGCATGATATAATGGCTCGTTTAAATTATCATACAAATATTTTCTTGAACAAACATGTGCAAGATATTCATTATCAGTAGATTTATATATCAAACAAAAATCATTAGACGAATTAAGAGCAACTGCTTCGGCTGTGTTTGTGGCTTCTATTGAATTTAAAACTTCACCATCTAGATTGTCTATCAAAGATTTTACAAATGGTTCTATTTCTGAGATTGAAAGTTGATATATTGAAGCTGAATTTTTATCTGGTGTTGTAATAGATGTTTTTAATGATATTTGGCTATTTGTTTTTTCAAAATATTCAACAATTGGATTTGCATCTTTTCGTGTTGCAAAATAAATAATTCCTATTATAACAGCTACTATTGTTATAATAAGACATCCTTTATTACTTTTTTCTTTTGGTGTTGATGAGGTTAAATTGCTTTTAAAATTGGGTTGCTCATTATTTTTTACAAAAATTTTAATGGAATTATAATCTATTTTTTTGCCAATGGAATATTCTATTTCATCGTCCCAAGTTTCAACAGCTAAGATTGAATTATTGTAAACATATTCTTGATAACCAGCCGATTCTCCGTCTTCTACATCTACATCACCTTCTGAATAAACAACGTTTTGTATTCCATTTTCTGTTTGTTGATATAAATCAAAATTTGATGGTTTTTGTGATAACATTGTAAATAAAGAAGCGTCTTTATTGTCATCTATGCTAAGCCAATATTCAGAAGAGTCTGAAGTAGATTTTAATTTATATTCTTTCCAAGTGCTATCAGCATCTTTAAAACTTATGATTCCTAAAATGTTATATGAAATATTCTCAATTTTGATTATATCACCAACACTTAGTTCGTTGGAAATATTGTTTTGAAAATTATTTTCCATAAATTACCTCCAATTTTTTTCAGATTTTAAATAATAGTTTAATAATATTGGTTTGGATAATGAATTAATTTCTATATCAGTATTTGGCTGTTCATCTTTATGAAAGAAAAACAAAGCCTCAACATTATCGTTTGAAAGATATTTTGTATTAACTTTAAAATCAAATGATTTATCAAATTCTTTTAAACTTGCTAAATTAAATCCCCAATCTCCAAAACTTGGTATTTCTAAATGATAAGGCAATACATTAAATCCTTCACTTTCAATAGTTTTGTTTATACACCAAAACGAATTTGCTGCATAATAAGGACTTGTAGATTGAACAACCATCATTCCTGAAGTTTCTAATACATTTTTACAAAGTCGATAAAATATATTAGTATATAGTTTGTTTAAAATTTCAGAATTTGGGTCTGGCAAATCTACAATTATTACGTCAAATTTCAAATTAGTTTCTTGTAAAAATTGATAGGCATCTTCATTTATGATATGTATTCGAGGATCTGTAAGTGAATTTTTATTTAATTCAACAATATCTTTATTTTCAGAACAAACTTTAATAATTTCACTGTCTAAATCTACAAGTGTAAGATTTTTAACATTATACTTAAAAATTTCTCTAGCAGCCAATCCATCGCCACCACCTAAAATCAAAATATTTTCTGTTTTGCTAGCTTTCGACATTGCTAAATGAACCAAAGCTTCGTGATATCTATATTCGTCAACTGACGAAAACTGTACGTTGCCATTTATAAATAATCTTAAGTCGTCACGATGTTTTGTTAATACAATATGTTGATATTTAGATTGTTTCATAAAAATTATTTTATCTCTATAAAGTCCATCTTCAACAAATTTTGATATGTTTTCGCTAAATATTGTGCCTATCAACATTCCTATCAAAATTATAATTGCTAAATATAAAAATGTTAAATAATGTGATATATGATTTTTATATTTTATAACAATAATTAATGAAACAATTAAATTTAAAGAACCTACTAAAAATGCTGTGCAGAAATATCCTAAATGAGGTAACAAAAGTAATGGAAATGCGATACTTCCTATTAATCCTCCAATATAATCAAACGAAAATATTGAAGAAATGGTAACTCTAAGATTATTTTCATCATTTTCTATAATTCTTGTAAGAATTGGTATTTCCATACCCACAAAAATTCCTATTACAAGAATTTCAAAATACATAACTATCTGATAACATACAAGATAAATATTTGCCAAAAATAAAACTAAAGAACTTAATCCTCCTAAAACCCCAACTCCAATTTCAACAACTACAAACCAATTGAAAAGATTGTTTTTCAAGAATTTACTAATATACGAACCAAGTCCCATGGCTGACATATAAATTCCGATTGTTACAGAATATTGCCAAACACTATCTCCTTTAAGATAAGAACTTAATGCACTTATTATTAATTCGTAACAAATAGAACAACCTGAAATAATTAAGGTTGTTAGCATCAATAGTTTATATTTCGACATTTTTTACTATTCTAGCTATTTTATTATATTTATATTTGTTTGTAGAAAATTCTTTTGATAAAAATTCAAGAATTTTTTCAACTTTTATATTTTCACAACTAAAAATATCAACAGCAACTATTTTATCTTCAGGCCATGTATGAATTGAAATATGTGATTTAGAAATGATTGCAAAATATGTTATTCCGTATGGTTTAAACAAATGAAATTCTTCTTTTACAATTTTAGCATCTATTATTTTTACAATTTCAGTAACAACATGTTTTAGGAAATTAATGTCGTTCAATGCTTTGTAGTTGCATTCATAATAATCGATTAATAATTGCTGAGCCATTTTTTTTGTTAAAAACATGCAAAGATAAAATATCTTTTAAATATCAAATAATTTTAATTTAAATAATTAAAAGTTTTTTTTCCATTACTTCATAAACCAAAACTCTTTGATTTTCAACTTCTTGTTTGCAATGTTCTATGGTTTTATAACCTAATTTTTCATACAAATAACTAGCTGGTAATGAAGCGTCAAGAATTGATGTATTATGATTTAATGAAATTAATTTTTCAAGTGTATTCATAATAAAAGTACCGTAACCTTTTCCTTGAAATTTTGGAAGCACATAAACTCTTGTTATATGATTATCGATATAACAACCAGTTCCTACTATTATATTTTCATTAATCAAAATTCCAACATTTTCTTCAACAATATCTTTTTCGATATTTTTTAAACTATGTAATTCTAAAAAGAAATTTACTACTTCTGTTGGATAATATTTTGGATATACTTGTTTTATTGTCTCTTGTACTATTTCAAAAATAACTTGCAAGTCTTTGAGTGTTGCTGTTTGGTATTTCATTGTTTATATTGTTTATTTTACTCAAAATTATAAAATTTTGTTAAATTTATTTCTTTTAATAAAAATAAATTTAGATTTCAAAACAATTATTACTGAATTAGTTTGAAAAGATTTTTCCGCCCAAACATCCGTATTTCCCGAAAGGTTGTGGCAATTGTTCAAAAAGATTGAATTTAGTTTCAAATACTAACAAAAAAGAATGTGAACTATGCAAAATAATACAAGCATTAAATTCTAAAAAACAACGTGGCAATGTCCCAAAAGAAGAAAGGAAAAGACTTGAAAAAATTATTGATAATAATAAGCAATCAATAAATGAATTTCAAGGGATTAAATACGAAAATAAAAATTTTAAACATAAATATATTATACTTTTAAGACGTAGCCTTTCTGATGTATTAACACATCAAATCGAAGATGCAAACATCCGTGATTGGATTGAAAATTTTAATTTCCCCGATTCTTTAAAAAATTGGAAATATGAAGGATGGAGGGAAAATAGAAAAGATAAAAATGGGCAGCCAAAACATAAAGAAACAAAATTTTTCCTTTATTATTCTTTAAAAATTAATGGAGAATTTTATTATGCGAATGTCAAAATGCATAAAGATTATGGGGAGGTTCTTTATACAATAGAAAGTATCAAGCCATGGGATTTAATAGAAGGTGAACCACCTGAATAAAAAAAAGAACGACAACAAAAACGTCGATATGGTGTACACCATAAGCGATTGACAATGCCATCGTTCTATGCCACAAAAGTACAAACCAAAAAATCAAAATCCAAATAAAAAAACAAAAACATATAAAAAAATGATAGAACTAAACAAAATATACAACTAAAGACAAAAAAACATGGCAAGTTCCAATTATTAATGGAAAACCTTATACAGGCAAAGAACATTCTTATTATATAAACGAAAAAGCCGAAGAATTAAAACCTTCAAATTATACCTTTGAAGCAGAACTTAAATTTGACGGCATCAACCATTTTTCAACTTCTGGAATTGGTTTTATTTTTATTGATGCTAATAGAGATGCGTATTACATGACTAAAACAAACTTTGTTAATTGTGTACCATTTCTAAAAGAAGGTAAATTAAAAGGTCTTTTTGGCTTTACAAAACAAGGTGATACTTTAAGCATTGCTTTTTTAAATTCGTAACTCATAATTTATTCCCATGTCAGCAATAGATAAAAAAAAAACAAAAATACTCTATAAATATGCGTAGATTTATCAGACTTATTTGACGACAAGTTCTGGAACAATTTTTATCCGCCACTTGGTTGGAATTGTCGTTGCACAGTAGTCGAAGTTCTTAAAGATCGTTATCCAGAAACTAACACTAACGAAGCAATTAAAGCTGGTGAATTTGCAACATCAAAACCAGCTCAAAAGATTTTCCGTTTCAATCCTGGCAAGGTTGAAAAGATTTTTCCGCCTAAACATCCGTATTTTCCGAAAGGGTGTGGAGAGTGTAAAAAAGGCATTGGTAGTAAGAATTTGGCGTATGATCCTGATAATATTTTGTGTAAAGCATGTAATGTTATTAGAAAATTATTTAATAAAGAATGCGAAAGTAAAAAACGATACGACCAAAACAAAGCCGATTACGAAAAATATAAAAATGATCCAAATTATAAGAATGTAAAATTTAACTCCAAAACAGGCGGTTTAATGGCAACACATAAAGGTCGTAAGAAACATAAAAATGAAAAAACATTACTTGAATATTCACCTACGCAATTGGAAGATTTTTGTCAAAATGAAATTTTTAAAATGGGCGGCAGTTGTATAATTCAAAATGAAAATACCCAAAGCCCCAATGGACAATATGCTTCTTCATTAGATGCAATAATAAATGGTGAATTAATGGACATTCGTTCGGTATGCTCAAAAACAACAAAAATTGTTAATTCATTAACGGACAAACAAAAACAATTAATATCATATAATAATGATGTTGGTGGCAATGCTAATGCTTTATGTTTATATTATCATGTTCCCGAATGGTTTAATGAACAAAATATTAATGATGCAATAATTTCATATAAAAAAATTTGCAATGCAAGAGGTGAAGATGTAATTATAAAAATAATTGTAATTATATTACGAGGAGGCTTAAATCCTATATATATAAATATATAAAAAACCACCTTGCGGTGGTTGTGAGTCATTGGCGGAATTAATTGCTTAAATACGCCTATCACACCATAAATGTACAAACAATATTTTAATTACCAAAATATAAAGACAAAAAAATGAAAAAACATACAAAAAAAAGCGTAGAATAAATTATGCAAGGTTATCAAAAACTTTAGCAAAAATCAAACAAGATAAAGAAAGGTTTATTGCATTATTAAAATATGATTGTGAGTTAAAAACATAGCGAGCAATCGCTCGCATCTAATAATTTATTCCCATGTCAGCAATAGATAAAATAAAACAAAAAATACTCTATGAAATTTGCGTAGATTTATCAGACTTATTTGATAAAAGTTTTGAAACAAAAAGTTTTAATAATAAGCCTTGGAAAAATCGAAAAATAGATATACGTGGCACATTGATGATGCAAACAGGCACTTTACGCCGTAGCTTAAAAGCATCCATCAACGGCAACACTATTCAATGGACCTCTAATTTACCATACGCTAAAATTCAAAACGAAGGTGGTAAAATAAAAGTAACTCCAAAAATGAAGAAGTATTTTTGGGCTAAATATCGAGAATTAACACCAAAAATAAAGCGTAAAAAGAACGGTGAATTAATGAAATCTTCTTTAGGAGTATCAAAAATAGCTAATTTTTACAAAGCAATGGCGCTCAAGCCTATTGGTAGTTTTATTACAATCCCACAACGTCAATTTATTGGCTTTAGTCCAGAAACAGACAAACGCATCAAAAATATCATCAATACCAATATGCAAAAATTAGCCGATGCAATTATTAAACATAGTAAAAAATAATAGTCATGCAATTAGATTACATTATAACAACAATAAATGATATTTTAGCAGAAATTACAGAACTAAAGTACATTGATCGTAATTGGGGACAACTCGAATTAGAAACGCCAGCCGTTAAATTTCCATGTACTCTCACTGATATTGAAACCGTCAACTACGAAAATTTATTACAGCGTCATCAACACGCAACCGCTGAAATTTCATGAATTATTTAAATTTAATAATTTTTTTATCTTTTGTTACAAAATTATCTCTACCCTATTAGTTAATATTTTTGGAAATATCGCACCTTATGATTATGTTAAATAGTAGATTTTGATATAAATAAATTATTATTATACAAATATTTAGTATTTAAATAACACATTATCAGATAAAATTTATAAAAATATTTTTATAATAATAATATACAAAAAAACTGCGATAATTTGATTATCGCAGTTTTTTATCTAAATATTATTGATTTATTTTTTATCAGCTTTTGTTAAATACCATCTAACTGCCCAATTTAATGCTTCTTTTGGTTTTAGATTTGTATAAGCACCTTGACTTTCAAGTTCAACGTATGTGTCACCTTGATTTACGTATACTTGAATTTCAGCTTCGTCTGGTGCAGGTTGAGTTGCGTCTAAATCTTGGAATTTTTTTGTCAAAATTAAATCTCCGTTTGTAAATGATAACCAACCTTTTCCATCAGCATTTATTTTACGATTTTGTCCTTGAACGTAATCTATATCATACCATGCGTAATTGTCTTTTTTTACAAAATTCATTAATCCAGCAGGAGTAATTGCGTCAACGTCGGCATCAAAATAAACTGAACCATGTGCTAATACACGGGTAATTTCCCATGGTGCAACTTTTCTTTCTGCATCTGACTCATTAACTATTGTGTAAGTTACAACAAAACATTGATCTTTTTGGTCAACTTCAAATTTTTTTATAATTCTCAATGGAATTTTTTCTGAAAGAGGACTTGTCATAATAATTGCTCCATCTTTTTCTTCAACTTGATATGGAGCCATATCATGTTCTTTTACAGGAGGCCAATTCCATTCTTTTTGTGGACTTGTCCAAAATGTACTTCCGTATTGATTAGGAAAATTAATTTGTGACAAAATTTCGGTGGTATCGTGTTTCAACGAGATAATTCTTGCTCCGTTGTTTGCATCTATTGCCATCGTAACTTGTCCAACATTAAGAGTGTAGCGTTTTTCTTCGTTTTTTTGAAATCTAAAACCAGGAAATTGAGCAGTGCAAATACTACATGTAAATGCTACAAATGTTAATAATGCTAATATTCTTTTCATTGTATTATGTATTAATGTTAAAAAATTCCGTTGTTTGAATAATTTAATTTAACACCTAAAGTGTCAACAATTAAATTTAATTGACTTGTAAAGTTTGACTCAGGAATTATAGTTTCGTTTAATATTGCGTCTGAAATTTTTGCTAAGTCACTAACACGTTGTGGAGTTTCAAGATTGTTACCCCAATAGTGTCCTGGATAAAAATGTGTGATTTTGTACTTTTGAATTAAATTTTGCATACGTAAAGAAGTATACTTAACTGTAGATAAATTTGTGAAAATTAACAAATTACCAGAACCAAAAGCGTCACCACTAAAACCATAATGAGCGTCAATATCAATAAAAGTTGTAGATCCTGGTGTATGTCCTGGTGTAAAAACAACTTGAATTTTACGACCTCCAAGGTCAAAACAAGAACCATCTACTAAGTAATTTATTTTTCCTTTATAATTAGACATATTTGAAGGAACGTTAACTTCATCAGCTGCGTTAATCCAAATTTCGTCAAATTCATTAATTGCTTCACCTGTATGATCTGCATGAACATGTGTTGCAACAAGAACAATTGGTTTGTCGGTTATTTTTTGACAAATTTTGCGAAGTGCTTGAATTTTTGTACCTGCGTCAATTAATAATGCTTTGTCTTCACCTTCAACTAAATAAACCGACTCGTTATAAACTAGATGTCCATTTCCATGCCAAGTGTGTTCGTCAATTTGATGAAATACAATGTCATCGTTACGAAAAACAACAGGTTCTTTAAAGGCTGTGTCTTCTGATTTTTCAAGTTCTGGTTTTGGTTCAAGAGTTTTATAATATTCTGGTTCTTGATTGCACGAAACGATTAATGCTATTATTGCAATCAAATTTAATTGTAAATATTTCATAATAAAATTATTTAATAAATCATCTAAATTAAGTTAGTAACACAAAGGTAATTATTTTTTTGAAAAAACACCTTATAACAATTTATTTTAATTCTATTTTAAAATAATAATCGAAAAAAAATATTATATATTCTAAATAGTTAATTTACAACTTTTTAACAAGCACAAATTAAATCTTATTTTATTAAAATTAACGGATAACTCCCCTATTGTTTTTTTGTAAAAAAACGAAAAATAATGATTATGTTAAATAGAGAAAATCGACAATATTAAAATACTGATATATTGAATTAAAGCAATTAATTAAAAGATTATTGATAAAAAAATATAAAAATATTATAATTATTATTCTATTTGGAGTATTTCTTTTTTTTAATATTTTTGCAATCAAATAAAATTCAATAAAATGAGAATAGACATTATTACTGTTTTGCCAGAATTGTTATCAAGTCCTTTGAGTCACTCTATTATTAAACGTGCAGTAGACAAAGGTTTGGTAGAAATCAACATTGTAAATCTAAGAGATTTTACAAAGGATAAACGCCGTACTGTTGATGATTATCAGTATGGTGGCGATGCTGGAATGGTAATGATGATTGAACCTATCGACAAGGCTATTTCGTTTTTGTGTTCGCAACGAAAATATGATGAAATAATTTATACTTCTCCAGATGGTGAAGTTTTAAATCAAAAAACAGCTAACACATTGTCTACCAAAGAGAATATTATTATTTTGTGTGGACATTATAAAGGTATTGATCATAGAGTTCGTGAACATTTGATTACCAAGGAAATATCTATTGGCGATTATGTTTTAACTGGTGGTGAATTGGCTGCTGCTGTTATTACAGATAGTGTTGTTAGATTAATTCCAGGAGCAATGAGCGATGATGAGTCGGCGCTTTCTGATTGTTTTCAAGATAATTTGTTAGCTCCTCCTATTTATACAAGACCTGCAGATTATAAAGGGTGGAAAGTTCCTGATATTTTACTTTCTGGAAATGAAGCTCTTATAAATAAATGGCAATTTGAACAATCTATTGAAAGAACTAAACAACTTCGTCCTAATTTATTAAAAGATAGTGATTTATAATGGAAGCAATGATTTTTGCAGCTGGTCTCGGCACTAGACTTTCTCCTTTAACAGATACAAAGCCTAAGGCTTTGGTAAATTTTAAGGGAAAAACCATGCTTGAAAATGCTATTGAAAAAATTATTTCGGCTGGTTTTGATAGAATTATTATTAATGTTCATCATTTTTCGAATATGATGAAAGATTTTATTAGTAATTTAAAATATGATGCCGAAATTTTGATTTCTGACGAAAGTGATTGTTTGTTAGATACTGGTGGTGGTATTTTAAAAGCTAAGAATTTATTAATCAAAGAAAATAATTTTTTGTTGTATAATGTTGATATTGCTTGTAATATTGATTTAAAAAAATTATATAATTTTCATTTAAATTCTGATAATATTGCAACTTTGGCTATTAAATACAGAAATACTTCTCGAAAATTTATTTTTGATAATAATTTACAATTATGTGGTTGGAAAAATTTTAATACTAATGAAACTAAAATTTCTAAAAATTTTCAAGAATTTAACGCTAAATATTTAGCTTTTAGTGGAATTTCTGTTATTAATTCAAGAATTTTTGATAAAATAACTGAAACTGGAAAGTTTTCAATTACACCATTATTTCTACGTCTTGCAAAATCAGAAAAAATTGCAGGATATATTCATAGTGATTGTTGGGCAGATTTAGGTACTATTGAAAGACTTAATGAGGCTGAAATTTTGTTTTAATATCACTAATTTCTGCCAACACACAATACGGGAATTTGATCAATATTAAACAAAAATTGTTCGTATCTAGTGTCAAATGTTGTCATTTTAACTTCGTTAGACACTGTGGTAATCATATTTATGTCATTATGTTGACAATATCCTAATACTTGAGTAACAAAAGTTCCATTATATTTACTTTCATCAAAATTTTCAAGAACAAAATCTACTTTATTACTAAATGCTTTTTGAAAAATACGTGCAGTTTCAAAACCTTCTGTACGATAAACCATGTGTAATTTTGCATTTAATGCAGATGCCATTTCGATAATTTTGCTAACACCTTTGCCATTTCCCGACAATCGAGATACTGGCCAAACTATACTATTAAAAGGTACAAATTTTTTTGATTGAACTACTAATACTGGAACGTTAACAAAATCAATAATTTTGGCTGCTAAACTACCCATTAATAATTGTATTCCATTTTTACCGTATGTACCTAAAATCATGAATAAAAATTCATTTGATTTGATTTCTTGACTAATTGCTTCAAATAAATCGCCTTTTTTTTCTACGAATGAATATTTTATATTAAATTTTTCGGAATATAATTTTGCTAATTCTTCATTTTTTATTTTGCCTTGTTCATCGTAATTGTTATTTGTGTTTACATGAAAAAATTCAGCTTCATATCCATAATGTCGACAAAATTCGAGTCCATACGAAACTGCATTGTAACAAATATCTGAATAATCTGTTGGTATTAGTATCTTTTTATTACACATTTTCCAAATTTTAAAATTTTAATCCAATTACAAGAATATCATCTATTTGAGCAGAGTCTCCTTTCCATTTTTTGAAAGAATTTTCTAAAATTTCTTTTTGTTCTGCCATTGGTTTTGAACAAGATTTTAGCAATAAATCTCTAAATCCGCACAATTTTAATTTCATATTGTGTTCTCCTCCAAATTGTGAAGCATATCCATCACTAAATAGATATATTTGGTCATTTTTTAGTAATGTAAGTTTTTGAGACTCAAAAGGTTTTTCTTTTATATAAACTCCAATTGGATTTCTATTTGGTTTTAATTGATATTCTTGTCCATTACGTATATACAAAAGTGGTAAATTTGCTCCTGAATATTCTAATACTTTAGATTTTTTATCAACAACTATTAATGAAATATCCATTCCATCTTTTGGCATATTTTCATTTTCGTTTTGATGAAGTAGAGTTTTTACCATTGTTCTAAGGTTTTCTAATATTTGTGAAGGTTTGCGTTCTTTTCCAATTCCTGTTATTTCGTGTAATGCACAAATTCCAAGCATACTCATAAATGCTCCAGGAACTCCATGTCCTGTACAATCTGCTACAACAAATACTAAATAATCATTGTCTGATAATACCCAATAAAAATCTCCACTTACCACATCGCGTGGTGAATAATATAAAAACCAATCACTAAAAAATGAATTAAGTTCGTTTAAATCAGGAAATAACGCATTTTGAATTCGTTTTGCGTATGATATACTATCTGTTATTTGTTTTTGTTGTTCGATTAATACTAATCTCTGTTTTTCAATATATTCGTTTTGTTGTTCTAATTCATCTCGTTTGGCGGCTATTTCTTTACTTCTATTGCTTAATTCAATATTTTGTGACTCTATTTCTTCGTTTTGTGATTTTAATCTAGCATTGAGTTTTTTTGTGTTTTTATTATTTGTAAATAATAAAATCAATATTAAAGTTCCCATTGCTAAAAATATCACTAAGGCATTTATATGTTTTTTTTGTGTTGCTTTATCTTCTGATAATTTATCATTTTCTTCGTTTAAGGTTGATATGGTTGACTCTTGTTTTTTTATTTGTGATGAATATTGTATATTAAAGAGTTTTTGGGTTAATTGTTCTGGAAAAACACTATCTCTATATGCTATTGTATTTTGATAACATTCGGATGCTAATTGATATTCTTTTTGTGCATAATATATTTTTGCTAAATTTTCATAAGCATCTTTTATTCTATATTTTGCGCCTATTTTTTGTGCATAATTTAAACTTTCTTTTCCATAATATAATGCACTGTCTAAATAATTGCGGTTTATATATATATCAGAAACTTTTTTATAAATATTTGATTGTAAATCAACATCACTAATGCAATCTTTTTGTTTTAAACATTCCAAATAAGATGAAAGTGCTTGTGCGTTATCTCCATTTTCTAAATAAACGTCGCCTATATATTTGCGAACAACTGTTATTTCTTCTTGTGAGGCATGAGATAATGTTCTAACTTCTAATGCTTTTGCCAAATTTGCTTGGGCTAAATCTATTTGATGTCGTCCTAAGTAAGCTCTTCCTAAATTTAAATAACAATATGATATTACTGATGAGTCTTGTATTTCGTTTCCTATAACAAGTCCTTGTCGTAAATTATCTTCTGCATCGTCATAGTTTTCTTGATATAAAAATAAATTTCCTAGATTTATATGAGCGTATGCTTCTTGATCTTTTACTCCAAATTCTTGTGCTTTTTCTAATCCATGATAATAATAATCTAAGGCATCTGTATAATTTCCTAAATTTCTATGGCAAACTCCTATAAAACTATATGCCTTAACTAGTTGAAGATTATCGTTTGTTTTTTTGGCTGTTGTTATTGCCTTCATTGCATATTGTATTGCCATATCTGGATGACTATTTCTAATTTTCCAACATATTTCATTACATATATCATCGTATAATGTATCAGGCACTTGTGTCGATAACCTTATTAAACTATCAACTTTAGGAGTTAATTGTGAATATGAATTTAAACTGACTAATCCTAAAAGGACAACTCCTATTATTTTTTTTATTATCTTCACTTTAATTAATTTGAAATGTTGTTAATTAATTCAAATATTTTGCATTTTCAAAAATACATTTTTTTTATGTTTTATGCAAAAATTATTATTTATTTTTTTATCTTAACAATAACAAAAACTATACAAAAAAAGGGTTCTTTATTAAAGAACCCTCTTTTTTATTTTATTCAGTTTTTTTACATAGAATATAGGCTATCAGAAGAAACAAGTTCTATTCCATGTTTTTCTAAAACTTTTTCACAATTTTGAATTTCTGCTGGTCTAATTACAACTTGCGCTATATTTCCCATCGAAAATGCGTACATATATTCTATTTGTACATTTTCTTCGTTTAATACATCAAGTACTTTTGCTAAAGAACCTGCTGTATTGGGACATTTGATACAAATTACGTCGGTTAGTCCTGCTGCATAACCTGCTTCTTTTAACAATTGTAGCGATTTTTCTGGTTCTGAAACTATTACTCGTAATATTCCAAAATCACTTGTATCTGCTACACTAAATGCTGTCATATTTATTCCAGCTTTTCCTAAGATATCGGCTACACCTTTAAATCTTCCTACTTTGTTTTCCAAGAAAACACATAATTGTTTAATTTTCATGGCTGTATAATTTTAATTGTTAATATTTATTTTCTGTTATCTATTACTCGTTTTGCTTTGCCTTCTTCAAATCTTGGAAGTGATTTAGGTGCTTTAAGTTGAACTATAACTGATATTCCTAATACACTTTCAATGTTTGATTTAATTTTCTTTTGAAAGTTTTCGAGATCTTTAACATTGTCAGAATATAATTCTTCTTTTATTTCTACTTGTATTGTTAAAGAGTCGAATAATCCTTTACGATCTACTGTCAACATATAATGTGGTGTTGCTTCTGGCATAGATAATAAAACACTTTCTACTTGAGATGGAAATACATTTACACCTCTAATAATTAACATATCGTCGCAACGACCCATTAATTTTGCTATTCTTCTAGTTGTTCGTCCACATTGACATTGTCCAGGTATTATTTTTGACAAATCATGTGTACGATATCTTAATAATGGCATTCCTTCTATAAATGAAGAAAATACAAGTTCGCCAACTTCGCCGTCTTTACAAGGTTCGCCTGTTTCTGGATTTAATATTTCAGGAAAGAAATAATCTTCACAAACGTGCAAACCATTTTGATAATCGCAATCACAAGCAACGCCTGGACCCATTATTTCGCTTAATCCATAGATATCGTGAGCTTTGATATTTAATTTGTTTTCTATTTCATTACGCATTTCTTCGGTCCAAGGTTCTGCTCCAAATATTCCTACTCGTAATTTTAAATCTTTTTTGGGATCTAAACCCATATCTTTTATTGTATCAGCTAGATATAATGCGTAACTTGGCGTACAAGCTATGGCTGTTGTTCCAAAATCTTGAAGTAATTGTATTTGTTTTTTGGTATTTCCTGTTGAGGCAGGTACAACTGCGGCACCTAAATTTTCTACTCCGTAATGTATGCCTAATCCTCCAGTAAACAATCCATATCCGTATGCAACTTGAACAATATCTTCTTTTGTTACTCCACTTAATGTTAATGCACGTGCCACACATTCTGCCCAAATTGACAAATCTTTTCTGGTTCGTCCTACAACTGTGGGTTTTCCTGTTGTTCCTGTTGAGGCATGAATTCTTACAATTTCACTTGTTGGTACGGCAAATGTTCCAAATGGATAATTATCTCGTAAATCTTGTTTATTTGTAAATGGTAATTTTACAATATCTTCTATTGTTTTAATATCGCCAGGTAATATTCCTGCTTCTTGCATTCTTGTTCTGTAGTAAGGTACATTATGATAAACCCTACTTACACAGTCACGAAGACGTTTCGATTGTAACTCACTTAGATATTCTCGTGAGGCACATTCGATGGTTTCATTCCAAATCATGATTTTATTTTTTTCTATTTAAATCTCGGTTTTTTGTGTATTGTTTAGGAGGTGTAAATAATTTATTTGTATTTTCCACAAATGTTAATATTTCTTCAGCTCCTATTTTTTTTTCGGCAGATGTTATAAAATATTGTGGAAGTTCTATCCATGTTTCTTCCATCTTTTTTAAATAATTGTCTACATTGCGTTGGGCTGCTACAGATCCTAATTTATCTGCTTTGGTAAATACCATTACAAATGGTAGTCCTTGTATTGCCATATTTTCCATAAACTCTGTGTCATTTTTTTGTGGTTCTAATCTTATATCAATTAAAACAAATGTACACATTAAATTTTCTCGTTTTTGCAAATATGCTGATGTAAATTTATTCCATTGTCCTATTAAATTGTTCCCAGTTTTTGCATATCCATACCCAGGTAAATCTACTAGATACCAATTTTCATTGATTATAAAATGATTTATCAGTTGTGTTTTTCCTGGTGTTGATGAAGTTTTTGCTAATGTTTTATTGCCACATATCATATTTATAAGTGACGATTTCCCTACATTACTTCTTCCAACAAATGCATATTCTGGTAATAACGGTTCTGGACATTTTTTATAATCGGTATTACTCATTACAAAATTTGCACTATTAATATTCATATCTTTTATTTTTTTGTACAAACTGTCTGAAAAACATTAATTGACTTGGTAATGTTAATTTCCAATATATTCGGTCATGTTTTCCTGGCGACTCAGCATATACTATGTTTATTCCTAAATTTTTACATTTTGTGGCAAATCTTCGATTTACTTTTATTAAAAAATCTTCTGAACCACAATTTATTATTATTGGTTTATTTATTTCTTTTAGTTTTATGGCTTGGTTTATTACTGAATAGGTTTCCCAATTTGGATTATCTGTTTGTTTTGGCCCTATTTTTTTTGCCAAACTTGTATTTGCTACTGATGAATATTTTAAATCTAAAACTCCACTCATTGATCCCACTGCTGCAAAATATTCACTATTTTGAATAAATAAATATAATGCTCCATGACCTCCCATACTTAATCCTGTTATAAATAAATTGTTTTTATCTATTCGATATTGTTCAAATATTGAAGGTAATATTTCTTGTTTAAAATAAGTTGAATAACAACTATTTGTATCTATTGGACTATCTATATACCATGAGTCATAAAATCCATCTGGACATATTAATATCATTTGATATTCATCTGCATATAATTGAAGATCTGAAACTTTGCTCCATTGACGAAAATTTCCTCCATATCCATTTAATAATATTACTGCTGGATATGTTGTTATACTATCATTGTTATATTTATTGGGTGTATAAACCATTACTGTATCATTCGGCATTTTACAATGCGAATTTACTACATACAAACTTTGTGTTTTAGCTAATTTATTACTAAACACAAAAACTAACAATAATACTATTTTTATTGTATTTTTCAAGTCGAAATCTTTTTTTACAAAAATACACTTTTTTCGTTATGATATTATTCTAAAATCATAAAAAAAAATAAAATTAATGATTATTCTTATCTAAATTTTAGTTTTCTTGCTGCAAATAAACTCATTCTTATTAATAACCACCCATGCGAAAATCTACTTATTTGGGTCGAACCATATTCTCTATCTCTATATCTAACAATCACTTCTGATATTTTTAAATTTAGTTTTGCTGCTCCAAACAATAAATCAAAATCACCAAAAGGATCAAAATCACCAAAATAACTTCTATTCGCTGCTATTTTTTCATAATCTTTTTTAAATAATACTTTTGTTCCACAAAGTGTGTCTTTTAATCTTTGTCCAAGTAAAAATGAAAAAAACATTCCAAAAAATTTATTGGCTAAAAAATTTAAAAATCTCATGGCTTGTTTTTCCATCGGATAAACCAATCTACACCCATTTACAAAATCACATTTTCCACTTCTAAGAGCTTCATAAAATTTGGGCATATCTTCTGGTGGTGTTGTTAAATCGGCGTCTAATATCATCAAAATATCTCCACTAGCTTTTGCAAATGCTTCTCTTACTGCATTGCCTTTGCCTTTGCCTGTTTGACGCATCACTTTTATATCTTTGTTTGGATATTTTTCTTTTATGCGTAAACATTCTTCGTATGTGTTGTCTTGTGAATTTCCTTCTATAAATATAAATTCTTGATGTGATGAAAATTGTGGGGTTCGTAATATTGCATTTTCAATATTTCCCGACTCATTTCGCGCTGGTATTACAATTGTTACTGAATACTCATTTTCATCTTTTATTATTGGTTTTACTGTTAAATAATTTACTAGATTACAATTCGAAAAGGGTGGTATATTCGCAAATATTTTATTTTCAAAAAAATTTACAATAGGAATATATTGGGGAAATAATAACTTACTTTCGGTTTTTACTATTTCAAAATCTTCTAAATTTAGAATATTTTCTAAATCTGTTATCGACAGCCAATTTTGTAATGGTTGTCGAAGTTTTATATGTAAAAATTCTCCTATTTTTAATATTGGTTCCCACAAATAATTATATGTTGATATTATCAACTTTGTATTTTTACCACAATATGTTCTAACTTTGTGAAAAAAATTCTGAATATCAACAAGACATGCTACTAAATCAGAAATAATAATGTAATCTGGTATAAAATCACATTCAAATTCTGTTACATCTGCAACTTTAAATTCTAAATGTGGATATTTTTGTGAGGCAATTTGTATTAATGTTGGCGAAAAATCGACACCTAATCCTCGTTTGGGTTTTACAGAATTCAACAAATTGCCTGTTGAACAACCTAATTCTAATACATTTGAATTTTCGGGTATGATAAACGAAAATTGTTTTTCTAACATTTTATGATAAAACTTGTTTCGTTTTATCCATTTATCTCTTTCTTTTGCATGTTTTTCAAAAAAATCATACATCTTTTGCGTTTCAGACTCTCCTATTTTAACTTTTTCGTTCATCTTTTATTTTGAATTTCTTATTCTATTTTCTAATTCATCATATTCAACGCCTTGAACTCCTAAACTGCGAGCTTTGGCCATTGTTTCTAATGCTTCTGGTTTTCTTCCTAAATTCATCAATGCTATTGCTTTGTTTACAAAAGCATCTGGATTATTAGGTAATGTTTCTAGTGATTGATCAAAATATTTTAGGGCTTCTTGATTTTTTCCATAATCTAAATATAATACTCCTTTTAATACCAACAAATATCCATTATCTTTATTATAATTTAATCCTTCTTCGATAAACTTTTCGGCTATATCATATTTTTTAATATCTAAATAATGTATACATTTCAATTGCCAAGCATATACATTTTGTGGATTTATTAATATTGCACAATCTAAATTAGTATAATTTGGTATTTGTGATGTGTCAACTTGAAATACAAATGCTGGTTCTGATTTTCCAAATGTTTTTAAATATTTTACCATAAATGGATATTTCGATGTTAATGCCATCAACGAATATTTTACGGTTGTAATTGTTCGTCCATCTTTAACATATGGATTTAATCGTAAATTTGCTAATATAAAATGCGTAGCTTTTAAAGAATCTATCAAATAATTTTTCATAGAATCTGCATCTTTACTATATAATTTATTAATTCCTACAAACATGTTTTTTCCAGCAGATGCCATCCACGACATTTGAGGTTTTCTACATATTACTCGTGAATCTTCTGATATATTTTCTCCAACCCATTTGCTTGCCAACATATAATTTTGCCAATCGTCTGTATATGAAGCATATTTACCACTATCAAAATTATCACTTAAATCAAAATTCCCTTGTTTAAAGGTTTGTGATATTGTGGTTATTATTATTATTACAGCCAACCATTTTGAAATTTTTGTAAATATTTTTTTGTCAAAACAATTATACAAACAATAAAAAAAGACACCTAACATTAATGGAAGATATATCATTATTAATCTTTCTTGATCCCATAATTTTTGTAGCATTACGAATGTTACTAAAATCATCGAAAAAAAGTATCCATAAATGTATAACATTTTTCTACTCTTTTTCCAAACATATACTCCCATTAATATTATTAACAATACTATGATTACAGTTGCAAATACACTTACTGTTCTTTCATCATAGTTTTTAAATCCTATCATGTGCATTATATGCTTAGAAAAATACAATTGAGAATTATCAATTATTCTCTGAAAAAATCCTGAAAACTTCTCATATCCTAATTCTGGTTTATATGGATTTACCATCAATATTGAATCTAATTGACCTTTAAAACTAACAGAATCATAATTCCAAACTATTTTTCTATATAATGAATCTAATAAATAAACAAAACCTGTTGTCAATGTAAAAACACCTGCTGTTCTAAATCTTTTTTCTACAATAAACAATAATATCGTTAATGGTATCAATATTATAGCCAATGTTCTTGTTTGATATATCACATAACAATATAGCGAAATCAATACTATATATAATAGCGATTTTTTAAGTATCATATTTTTATTTAGTTCATTCGCATCAATCATACTTTTTTGAAAATCCAAAAAATAAAACAACGCATACAAATAAGTAACTTGCATAAACATAAAAATAGGTTCTGAATATGTAGTTGATGCGTAGGTTAGCAATGTAAAACAAACTGATGATATTATACATGCTATTGTTCCACAAAAATAATTACCATATTTTGTAAACAACTTGTATGTAAAATATATCGAAAAGGTAAAAAACAATACAGATAGTATTTTTAACAATATAATATTTACTCCAAATATCTTTACAAAAAATGATAAAAATAATGAATAAAATGGGCCTTGCCATGTTGGAAAATTTGTACCTTGACTTAAATTATATGCCGATTGAATATAGGTACTATCATCGCCACCAACCGAAACATCTGGATTAAACAACAATAAACTAAATAAAAATGATAAACCTGTTACTACCCATATTATTATTTTACTATTTTTCTCAAAAAAATCATTTTTAGAATTAACTTCAATAGCTGATTTTGATTTATTTACTATTTTTTTATCTACAGATATTTTATTGGAACGCGAATGCTTCATTTTTTTGAAATATTTTAAATTCTTTTTAAAATACAAAAGTGATGAATAATATGAAAATACACAAATAAAAAAAGAAAATATAATTTTTAAAAAAGCTAAACCACAAAAAATATAAAAATATATAAAATAATTACAATAAAACAACAAAGAAAAATAATAAAATATCATTTTATTTAACTCAGAGTAAATAGTTAAATAAAAAAAATAACAATACATATTGATAATATAAGTCGAATAAACATTGGTTTAACATTAATAAATATTAATAAAGAAAGCTGTATTTTTGTTTAATATTTTCACAGATTTATTAAACAGATATAAAAATTAATATTTATAAAGAAATATCAAGATAAAATCAACTTCTGTCATTTTGTCATATTAAATAAGATAAAATAATATAATATTCTTAAATTGTGTAGAATTTTGAATAACTCAAAATAAATTGAATAAAAATATTTTTCTGAACAACTATAAAGAATATTTAATTTATTTAAAGATACAAAAAATAAATATAATATTGAATATCTGCAACTTACAATAAAGTCAGATGTATCTATCATATAATATATTAAGAATATAATACTATATACTAATGATATATAACAACTTAATATACAATCTATTACACTAACATTTTATATACAAATTCTATGTATAAAAAAAAATATGCAAAACAATTACGAAAATAAGAAACTAACAAATATAAAATAGAAATTAAATACATTTTGGTAAATCAATTTATAAAATAAAAAAAATAAATATTCCAATCATGAAAAGAATTAATAAAATTAATAAAATCAGAAATAAAAAAATAGAAAAAATAAAAAACAGATCTAAATCAAGAACAGAATTATCATGTAAAAAATAAAAAATAAATAGAAAAAAATAAAAATATAAAAAAGTAAAAATTCAAAAATTAATAATAAAGCAAATACAAAAATAAAAAAACGAATACAAAACAACATAATACAAAAATAATCAATAACAAAAGTAAAACTCAAAGAAAATTACAAATGCAATAATAGAGAATTTTGAAAAAATAAAATGACAAAATTATTAATCTTAGAATTAACAATAAATATTACAATTGTATTTATGTATTTTTCATAAAAAACATACAACTAAAATTTGTTTACAATGTTACATTTGTAAACACACAAAGAATATACTATATTATTACTAAATATTCAACAAAATTCCTATGATATAAAAATATATAACATATAAAATAATGGTAAACAACCAGAAAAATCCAATGTTAACAAAATCAAGGTAAAAATATATAGATAATATAACTATCAGATACCCAGTATTTTAATATAGATTATTTAAATAATACGATTAAGAAAACACCCTTTAATGTTAACAGAGTGTTAAATAAGACATCTAAGAAAGGTATTAATTTGCGTTAGTGATTATAACTCAAACATTTATACTATACATATTAAAGTAAATAAATGTCTGTAACGCGTCTAAAATGGCTCTTAAAGTGCTTTTTTAAGCCATAGCGAATAATTATCAATAAATCTTATTATTAAAATGTTCGCACCTTATATACAGCAAAAAAAAGACCAAACTAGAAAAATAATTAAAAAAAAACATAGTTTTTAAGCAATTAATTCAAAATATTTTAGCTTTTTTAATAGTTCATAACATAACACATTTTCAATGATTTATGTATAGATTTGTAAATAACATCTTTGGCAAACTAATTGTATACACGATTTCTTACGATAATATATATTTTTATAACATGTTTACAAAATCACAATCATAGTTACAATATTAAAAACTGTTTACAATGTTACATTTGTAAACTTTGTAATTTTTTTAAATTTATTTTTGTTTTTATTTGGAAATGTCACAAAAGTTAATTAAATTTGTTACATAATAATCAATTAAAAATGTAACAATGGAAGACGAAGAAAAAGAGATTTTGCGTATACAAGAAATTATGCAAAGTGAACAACTGAATGCTTCTGCTTTTGCAGATATGATAGGAGTTCAAAGATCTAGTGTTAGTCATGTTGTATCTGGTAGAAATAAAGCCAGCAAAGAATTTATGGTCAAAATTTTAAAAACATTCCCTAACATTAGTTCCGATTGGTTGTTTTTGGGTATTGGAAATATGTACCGCCAAGAAAAAGAGGCGCCTATTTTTAATCAACAAGAATCTACTCAACCTATTCAAGGTCAAACAACTATAAATTTTGACAATCAAATCAATAATCAAAATCAAAATATTCAAACTATCAACAAACCTGTTCAACAAAAAAACACAAAATCTACTCAAACTGAATTAAATTTTGAATCTAAAAAAGAGACTAAAGTTGAACCTAAAAAAGTTGAACCAAAAATTGTTGAACCTGAAAAAACTGAAACAACTAACATCGAAAACAATACTAAAATTTCAGAATCAGAACCTGTTAATATTATGAAAACTGATCCTGAAAAAATAATTGTTTTCTATTCTAACAAAACGTTTACTTTATATTCTCCTTCTGGCGAATAATTTTGTAAATATCATTTTCATAAAAAATTCACATTTTTTATGATGCCTATTTTTGTAACTTCCACTTTCAAGTGGCGAGTCATATTTTTACATTCTTAAAAAAGTCGAAAATTTTTCTTTTTATAGTTTATCATTTTTTTTAGTTTTTTTATAGTTACGAATATCAATATTTCTGTTTTTCAATTCGATATAAATAGACACTTGTAATTTTGTGTTTAACTTATTGATTTTTAATTATTTAGAATAACTATACTATTAGTAAAAAGCAAAAGACAATTATCAATATTGATTTTTCTGATATTTTTGATTATAAATTCCTAACATTACAATGTATTGATTTATAGTATATTACAAAACAAACAAACAAACAATAACTCAATGAGATTTTAATATATCAAACTCGTCTGAACAACTATTCAAATAATTTACAGATTTTGAGATATTGTTTTTTATAGAAAAGCATTATTTTATGAAAAATTTTGTTTCTGAAAATTTTCGAATTCATATTATTAGTCTTAATCAGAATTTAGTAAAGCTAAATTATAATGTCATTTTGTCACGTCTTTTTTCATACTCAGTTTTTTTATTGTCTACTCATACAAATTATTATCTTTGCAAAAAATTTAAATCATGTATAAACATATAATACGACCAATATTGTTTTTGTTTAATCCAGAAACAATTCACGGCTTTACTTTTGCCGTTTTGAGATTTTTTCAAAAAATCAGAATTTTTAATCCTATAATCCGTCTTTTGTATCAAAAAAATGATAAAAAATACGAACGTGAAGTTTTTGGTATTAAATTTCCAAATCCTGTTGGATTAGCTGCTGGTCTTGATAAAGATGCGGAAGCTATTGATATATTAGGATTTATGGGGTTCGGCTTTATCGAAGTTGGTACTGTTACTCCTGTTGCTCAACCTGGAAATCCAAAACCTAGATTGTTTAGACTAAAAAGAAATCAAGGTCTTATAAACCGTATGGGATTTAACAATAACGGTGTTGAACAAATGGTTGAAAAGATTAAACAAAAATACAGCAAAGTTATCATAGGTGGGAACATTGGTAAGAACAAAGTAACACCCAATGAACAAGCAGTTAATGATTATATCAAAGACTTAAAAGCTCTTCATAACTATGTTGATTACATTGCTATTAATATCAGTTCTCCTAATACTCCAAATTTACGTGAACTTCAAAATAAAGAACCTCTTACTAAATTGCTAACTGCTATTACTGACGAAAATAAAAAATACGATGTGCAAAAACCTATCCTATTAAAAATTGCACCAGACTTAACAAATGGTCAACTAGACGATATAATTGAAATTGTAAAACAAACAGGTATAAGTGGAATTATTGCCACTAATACAACTATTGAACGTAGTGGTATTGATTATTCAGAAGAAGAAATTAAAAGCTTTGGTAACGGCGGAATGAGTGGAAAACCAGTAAAAAAACGTAGTACCGAAGTTATTAAATATCTTCACGAAAAAACTAACGGTGAAATTCCTATTATTGGTGTGGGTGGAATTTTTGACGCTGACGATGTTAAAGAAAAATTAGAAGCAGGTGCTTGTTTAGTTGAACTTTTTACAAGTTTTATTTATAATGGTCCTGCTTGTGTTAAACGTATTTTGAAAAATCTATAATGTATAGAGAATACGCAACATACATTAAAGAAAAATTTGGATCGAGGGTTCAAAAAATAGCCCTCAATCCAGGTTTTGGATGTCCTAATCGTGACGGTAAAATTGGAGTTGGAGGATGCACTTATTGCAACAATAAAACATTTAGTCCTTTTTATGGTCAAGCTTCTAAACCTATTGAACAACAAATGGACGAAGGTATTGCTTTTTTTGCAAAGAAATACAAGTGCCAAAAGTATATTGCTTATTTTCAGTCATATACAAACACATACGCAAATATTGATAAATTAAAAGAAATTTACAATTCTGCATTAAAACGCGATGATGTGATAGGTTTAACAGTAGCAACACGTCCTGATTGCGCTGATGATCAAGTTCTTGATTTACTTGTAGATTTTTCAAAAAAATATTATACTGTTTTAGAAATTGGTGTTGAAAGTTGCTACAACCCTACCCTACAGATGATTAATCGTCATCATACTTTTCAACAAGCTGAAGACACTATAAAACGTGCTGCTGCTAAAGGTCTTGAAGTTTGTGTACATTTAATTATGTATCTTCCCGGTGAAACTTATGAAATGATGATGAACACTGCTGATATTATAAAATCGTTACCTGTTAATATATTAAAACTCCATCAGTTACAGATAATAAAAGGAACTGAAATGGAAAAACAATATTTTTCACAACCAGAACTTTTTCACCTTCCAACAGTAGAAGAATACTCAAAATTTTGTGCTGAATATGCAAAACGAATTGGAAACGAAATCATCTTTGAACGTTTTGTTAGCGAATCACCAAAAGATATGCTTGTGGCACCTCTTTGGAATGGACTAAAAAACTATGAAATCACCGAAAAAATAAAGAAAGAATATTTAAAGATTACAAAATAGCACAAAAATCATAAAAACATATTATTATTTTATCAAAAAAAAATAGTAATAAATTGTAAAATATAAACAAAAAAATTCATAATTTTGCAGAGAAAATGCGGGAATAGCTCAGTTGGTAGAGCGGTGGCTTCCCAAGCCACAGGTCGCGGGTTCGAGCCCCGTTTCCCGCTCTAAGAAGTTGGTCGGTTTGTCGCTGGCGCTAAAGCGCGAGAGGAAAGTCCGGGCAACATAGAGCACCGCCCTTCTTAACTGGAAGATGGCCGTAAGGTTGTGAAAAATACAGAAGAAAATAACCGCCTGCAAAGGTAAGGGTGAGAATGCGGGGTAAGAGCCCACAACTTTTGATGGTGACATTAAAAGTGTGTATCGGCGGGTTGAAAGACCAAATATACTAACTTTTTCGGGTTGCTCGCTCGAGTTAGGGGGTAGGTCGTTTGAGATTGTTAGCAATAGCAATTCTAGATAAATGACAAACACCGTTTACGGAACAGAATCCGGCTTATAGACTAGCTTCTTTTTTTTTAATTTAATTCGCTTACTGTTACATTTAAATATACTTCATCTTCTGTTTTTCTGCGAAGAAATATTTCATTAAATTTTTCGATATTTACTATCTTTTTTAATGCTTGAAACATAATTTCTATTTTATGTTCTTCAACCTCTACTATTATGCAAAATTCCGTTTCTGAAAATTTCTTAAAATCAACAACATAACCATACTTATTGGCACATTTTTCAACCTTTGACAAGATTTCATAATTTTTGCCTTTTCCCGAAATATTCCAAAATCTACGATGCATAATTTTAGAATTTTAAAATAAATGTTGAAAATACAAAAGTTTGATTATCACTTTTATATTTTCAACATTAATTAAATATCATTATTTCAATCTCTTCTGAATTTCTTTAGATGCTTCTTCGTAGCCAGGTTTGTTTAATAAAGCAAACATATTTTTCTTGTAGGCTTCTACTCCTGGTTGATTAAATGGATTTACACCTAATATATAACCACTTATTCCACAAGCTTTTTCAAAGAAATAAATCAATTGACCAAGATAATATTCGTTTAATTGAGGAATTTCAATTTTTATTTGAGGAACACCACCATCAAGATGCGCAAGACGTGTTCCTAATTCTGCTTGTTTATTAACCTCATCAACTCGTTTTCCGGCTAAGAAATTTAATTGATCTAGATTTTTTTCATCACTTGGTATTTCTACTTTTTTGTCAGGATTTGCAATTGAGATTACTGTTTCGTACAAACCACGGGTTCCTTCTTGGATAAATTGACCCATTGAATGTAAATCACTTGTAAAATCTACTGATGCTGGAAAAATTCCTTTGCCATCTTTTCCTTCACTTTCGCCATAAAGTTGTTTCCACCATTCTGCAAAATAGTGAAGTTTTGGATTATAATTTACTAATATTTCAATACCAAAATTCTTACGATACAACAAGTTACGAACAACTGCATAATGTGCAGGAATATTTTCATCAAAACTATTTGATTTTTGAGAAATAGCTTCAATGTCAAAAGCTCCTTGCAACAAAGCACGAATATCAAAACCTGCAACAGCTATTGGGAACAATCCAACAGGTGTTAAAACTGAAAATCTTCCGCCAACAGTGTCACCAATCACAAATGTTGTATAACCTTCATTATCAGCTAATTTTCTTAATGCTCCACGTTCTTTATCTGTTATTGCAATAATTCTTGAAGCAGCTTCTGTTTTACCGTATTTTTCTTCGATTTTTGCTTTTAACAAACGAAAAGCAATTGCGGGTTCAGTGGTGGTTCCACTTTTTGAAATAACACATAAAGCATAACTCTTATCGGCTATAGCATCCATTAATTCGCTAATGTAGTCTTCTCCAATATTTTGACCTGCAAATAAAACTAATGGTTTTCCTTTTTGCATATTCATTTGACAAAAACTATTACTCAATGCTTCTATAACAGCTTTTGCTCCAAGATAAGAACCTCCAATACCTATTACAACAAGTACATCAATTTTATTTCGTAATTCTTGTGCTTTTTTCTCAATATCAGCGAGTTCTTGTTCTGTTATTATATTTTTAACATCTGCCCAACCTAAAAAATCATTACCAGGTAGAGTTTTGTCATAAAGGGCTGCGTTGTTTTCTAACGCACTATTTTGCAAAGCGTTATAATCATTTTCTGATACAAAATCGAATGCTTTGCTAATGTCTAAATTTAAATATTTCATTACAATCGATATTTTTAGAATTGTTATATTAGCCAAAAATACAAAAAAAAATTTAATACTTGATAATATTTTAATATAAACTTTCAATTTTGATAATTTTTACCTTCTCCTACCCTATTTAAAATGCTTATATTTGTAAAAAAAATCTAATCATGACTCAAAATATTAAATATTGGTTTTTATTTTTACCAAATGGAGAATTAATTTTAAACGATAATTACACTATATATAAAGGTGTAAATCCAACAACAGAAACACCTAATCACATTTTTCAATTACCTGAAATAGATAATATAGAATGTGTTGCAACTGAAATAAATCAAATTCCACAAAATATGATTTCAATCAATCTACGAGCAAGTTACGACAAAATTGATTGGAAATTTTATTACTTGGCTGGCAAAGCATCAGAACTTATTTATTTTAACAATCAATATCAATTCTGTCCTAAATGCGGTCACAAAATGGAATTTAGTTCTGACATTAGCAAAAAATGTGTTGAATGTGGCAACGAAATTTGGCCGCCTATTAGTCCAGCTATTATTTGCTTGATTAGCAAAGGAAAAGACGAAATTCTTATGACTCATGGAATAAATTTTAAAGGTAATTTTCATGGTCTTGTTTCTGGATTTTTAGAAACAGGAGAAAGCCTTGAAGAATGCCTAGAACGTGAAGTTTTGGAAGAAACTGGCATAAAAGTTAAAAACATAAAATATTTTAAATCTCAACCTTGGCCTTATCCAAGTGGTTTAATGGTAGGTTTTTTTGCTGAATATAATGGCGGAGAAATAAAAATGCAAGAATCAGAACTTTCTGATTGCAGATGGTTTAATAGATATAATATGCCTGAAACTCCAAGAAAATTATCTATGGCTAGAATGTTGATTGATTATTGGTTAGAAAATCCTGAAAAATTTTAATAACTTTTTTTTTCAGAAAACGCCAAATATTTCAACTAAATAAAAGACCGAAATTATTATTTAATAACTAATAAACTTAACAAAAAATGAAAATTGTAAAATTCTTTGTAGTAGCAATTATGTTGCTAACATTTGCTAACACAGCAAATTCTCAAATTAGATTTGACGCACAAGCAGGTTGGGCATCACCTCAAGGCGAAGCATTTTCTGATTGTGCAAAAGGCGGACTTGGATATTCTTTAGATTTGATGTATGTTCCAAGTTTTCTTGATGGTCAATTATCAATTGGTATTGCAAAAGATGGTAATATTTTATTTGGTGCTTCAAAAGGAGATGAAACAGCATCAATAGATTTTAGCGCATCAAAACTTGGATTAATTGGTGGTAAAATTAGATTTGACCTTAAATCTCCTGTTGTAAAGCCATACGCTGCTATCACCATGGGAGTTGGTCGTTTGAAAGTTGGAAATATGAAATCAGCAAGTTTGGGTGGATTATCGCTTGGGAATGATGATGAATTTGAATTTGATCCTGTAACAAAATTTGCAATCAAACCTGAAATTGGTGTTGCTTTTGGACATTTTACTATCGGTATTGGTTGGATGTTGCCAGCTGAATATGAAGTTGAAATGATAGTTGCAAAAGAAACTTATAAAGCAGGTGTAACTCAATTCAATATTGGATTATCATTTGGCGGAAGAGACTAAATTTAAAAATCTCATAAAATATAAGCCGTTGATTAACTTTAATCAACGGCTTTTTTTATAAAATAAGCATAACTCTAATGTTTTTTAAACAAAAAATTGTCTAAAAATTCTTAACTTTGCGCGTCATAAAAAAAACGCATACTATGAAATACGGTTTTGACAATGACAAGTATTTAAAAATACAGTCAGCACATATCAAAGAGAGAATTCAAAAATTTGGAAATAAACTTTACCTCGAATTTGGAGGAAAACTTTTCGACGACTTTCATGCAAGCCGTGTTTTACCTGGTTTTGAACCCGACAGCAAACTTAAAATGTTGATGCAGTTGAGCGACTGCGCTGAAATTATTATCGTGATTAGCGCCATTGATATTGAAAAAAATAAAGTTCGTGGCGACCTTGGTATCACATACGATAAAGATGTTCTTCGTCTTAGAGACGAATTTCAAAGTCGTGGGTTAATGGTAAGTTCGGTTGTTATTACTCACTACAAAGGGCAAGAAAACGCTAAGATTTTTAGAAATCGTTTAAAACGTTTAAACATAAAAACTTATTTTCATTATACCATTGAAGGCTATCCAACAAATGTTGAACTTATAGACTCTGACGAAGGCTTTGGTAAAAATGATTACGTAGAAACTACTCGTCCACTTGTTGTTGTTACTGCTCCAGGACCTGGTAGTGGTAAAATGGCTGTTTGTTTAAGTCAACTTTATCAAGACAACAAAAAAGGAATTAAAGCTGGATATGCTAAATTTGAAACTTTTCCTATTTGGAATATTCCTTTAAAACACCCTGTTAACATGGCTTACGAAGCTGCTACTGCTGATCTTAACGATGTTAACATGATTGACCCTTTTCATCTTGAAGCTTACGGAAAAACTACAATTAATTATAATCGTGATATTGAAATTTTCCCTGTTTTAAACGCTATTTTTGAAGGTATTTATGGCGAAAATCCTTATAAATCTCCTACCGACATGGGGGTGAATATGGTGGGAAATTGCATTATTGACAATGATGTTTGTAGCTATGCGTCTAAACAAGAAATTATTCGTCGTTATTATAGTTCGCTTAACAATTTTGTGGAAGCTAAATGTGATGAAACTGAAGTCAACAAAATTAAATTGTTGATGCAACAGGCTAAAATTACAACTGCCGACCGCAAAGTGACTATTGCAGCAAAAGAACGTTTCGAAAAAACTAAAGTTCCATCTGCTGCTATTGAACTTAATGATGGAGAAATAATTACTTCGCAAACTTCTGAATTGCTTGGAACAAGTGCTGCTCTTATTTTAAATGCTACAAAACATTTAGCAGGTATTAATCACAAAGTAAAATTGATACCTACCGAAATGATTGAGCCTATTCAAAATATGAAAGTTTCGTTTCTTCATGGCAAAAATCCACGACTTCATACCGACGAGGTTCTTGTTGCGTTGGCAATGCTAAGTTTAAAAGACGAAAATTGCAAAAAAGCTATTGATCAATTACCTAAACTTAAAGGTTGTCAAGTTCATACAACTGTTATGCTTAGCGAAGTTGATCGTAAAATTTTCAAAAAACTTGGTGTTGATTTAACTAGCGATCCTATTAAAAAGTAAAGAAAATTGAAATACAAAAAAATACCATCCACAAAACTAATTTATGGATGGTATTTTTTTATTTAGGGATTATAAGAATTAAATCACGCTTAGAATTTTAGGTTGTCCCAATCTGAAGCAGTAACTTCTTTTTCTTTTAGATATTCAGCTGAACAATAAGCGGTTTCATCATTATATTTGATACGACCCCAACCGTCTACAATTTCTTCAACTTCAACTTCTTCACCCTTAGCAAGTTTGCCAACAATAGCAGCATCTGTACCAGGATATTTTCTAACGTTTAGGTTAGAACTTTTTGTGTTAACGATATAAGTTGCCATAATAAATAATTATTTTGAGTTATTTACAAAAATTATTTTAAATTCTTAGCAATCTCAACAATAGCATTGAAAGTTTCAACTAAACCTGCTTTTTCTTCATCTGTAAGGCTAGCTGCATCAATTTCGTCTTTAATTGATTTTGCTTCTGTTAATAAATTTCCAGCATCAGCTTTTGAAGATGCTTCAACTTTTGCTTTAAAAGCATTAAGTTTCTTTGTAAGATCAACTAAAACTTGATTAACAACTTCTTGAACTGCTTCTTGTTGAACAACTTGTGTTTGTTCTGTTGTTTGGTTTTGTTGGTCTGTTGTGTTTTCTGCAGATTTTGAACCACAAGATGCAAATGTGAGTGATAATGCTGCACATGCAATTAAAAATAGTTTTTTCATTTTTGTGAATTTAAATTAATTATAAAATTTTCTAGTAAATTTACGGATTTAAATGATATGTTGTATGCAAATTTCCTATTTTTTTGTTATTTTCATACAATAAATAAATATTATTCAAAAATATTTTTCAAAAATTCAATTATATTACAACTAATAAAATCATAAAAAAAGTGATTTGTATAAATTTTTCTATATTGTTAAATCTAAATATGATTTTTAAGAATAATTAATGTATCAACTTGACTAAAAAAATATAATTTAGCGACAAAATTTAATACAATTTAAAAACATGAAAAAGATAACAATTTTAAGCGCATTAATGTTAGCAGGCATGTTTGCATCTGCACAAAAAGTTGCAGACAATACAGTTCCTGTTCAAGAATTTCCAAAATACGACAATGAAGGTCGTGTAACATTTTCTATAAAAGCTCCAAATGCTCAAACTGTTGCAGCAGACATTTGCAGCAAAAAATGGGAAATGACAAAATCAGAAGATGGTGTTTGGACTGTAACAACCGACCCTTTGGTATATGGATTTCACTATTATTTTTTAACGATTGATGGTGAAAATTTTATTGATCCTGCATCAAGAACATATTTTGGATGTGGCAAAATGTGCGGTGGAATAGATATAAATGCTGGTATTTCTGACAAAGAACTTGCTCTATATTCTTTTAACAAAGATATTAAACATGGTAGAGTTAGCGAATGTCGCTATTGGTCAAATATCGAAAATAAAGAACGTCGTTGTTTTGTTTATACTCCTGCAAGTTATGAAAATAGTAAAACAAAATATCCAGTTCTTTATCTTCAACACGGAATGGGAGAAGACGAAACTGGTTGGAGTACTCAAGGCAAAATGCAATATATTATGGATAATTTGATTGCTTCTGGCAAAGCTAAAGAGATGATTGTTGTTATGGATAATGGAAATTGTAGTCACTCTTTTGGTACAAAAAAAGGAGAATCTATGGCTGAATTTGGAGCTTCTTTTACTCCAATTTTATTAAACGAAATTATTCCTTTTATAGAAAGTAATTTCCGTACAAAAACAGATCGTGAAAACCGTGCAATGGCAGGTTTGTCTTGGGGTGGTAAACAAACTTTTGAAATTACCACTGCTAATCTTGACAAATTTTCTTATATAGGTACTTTTAGTGGTGCTATTTTTGGCGTTGATGTTAAAACTTTTAACAATGGAGTTTTTAACGATGCTACAAATTTTAACAACAAAATTCACTATTTATTTATGGGTGCTGGTTCTGAAGAAAATTTTGGCACCGCTGCTCTTGTTAAAAATTTAAATGATGCTGGTATCAAAGCTAATTATTATGAATCAAAAGGTACTCATCACGAATGGTTAACATGGCGTAGATGTTTTGCTGAATTTGTTCCTCACTTGTTCTAAGATTTTTTTAGACTTTTAAATAATAAAAGAGGCTATTTCTAATGAAATAGCCTCTTTTATTTTCTTAAAAATACTTTTTATTTCTTTAATTGTTTTTTTAAAATAGCTGCAAATTTATGTCCTATATCATTAAAATCATCTTCGGTTAAACCTTCATATTTATATAATTCTGTTCCTGAATTGTCTACAAAAATTGCATCACAAATAGGTTTGTTAATATCGGCGGTAATAAATCTAACTTTTAAAATTAATTGTATTTCATAATCATTATTATCAAAAAATACAAGTTTTCCTTTTAAATCATCATTTAAAGAACCTATACACCATTTTTTTTGACGTTCTAAAGTGGTAGTCCATTCTTTTTGATATATTACTTTGGCATCATCTAAAGTCATTCCTTTAGGTTTGGTAATTTGTACATCTTCAAAATCAAATTTAATTGTAATCAACTTAGCGTCTTTTACTTTTTGAAAATCTTGAGCATTTACTAAAATACTCATAATCAACAGATTGATTATTAAAATAATTTTTCTCATGTTATTTATTTTTATAGTTTGACATATTTAAAAATATTTAAATAAAAATAGGGAATAAATTTTAAATTTACTCCCTATTAATATAAAATATTTATTAATAAATATTTATCTTAGTGATGGAATAATCTAATACCAGTAAAACTCATCACCATATCATATTTATTACAAGTGTCGATAACATTATCGTCACGAAGCGATCCACCAGGTTGAGCAACATATTTTACGCCAGATTTTTTAGCACGTTCGATATTGTCTCCAAAAGGGAAAAATGCGTCAGAACCAAGAGCAACATCTGTATTTTTATCAAGCCAAGCGCGTTTTGCTTCACGAGTAAAAATTTCAGGTTTAACTTTAAAGAATTTTTGCCATTCACCTTCTGCTAAAACATCCATATAATCGTCAGAAATATAAATGTCAATTGTATTGTCACGATCTGGACGTTTAATACCATCAACAAATTGAAGACCAAGGACTTGAGGAGATTGACGCAACCACCAATTGTCTGCTTTTTGTCCTGCAAGACGTGTACAATGTATTCTTGATTGTTGACCAGCTCCAATTCCAATTGCTTGTCCATTTTTTACATAACAAACAGAATTTGACTGTGTATATTTTAATGTTATCATTGCAATTGTTAAGTCAATTTTTGCTTGTTCGGTAAGTGCTTTGTTGTTGGTAACTATATTGTTAAAGAAATTTTCATCGATATTAAGTTCGTTTCTGCCTTGTTCAAAAGTAATTCCAAAAACTTCTTTACATTCAATAGGTTCTGGTTTATAATTAGGATCTATTTTAATGATGCAATAGTTACCATTTTTTTTCTGTTTAAGAATTTCTAATGCCTCATCAGTAAAACCAGGAGCAATAACGCCATCAGAAACTTCACGTTTAATAACTAAAGCAGTAGATTTATCACAAACGTCTGATAATGAAATAAAATCACCAAACGAAGACATTCTATCAGCACCACGAGCACGAATATAAGCATTTGCAAGAGGTGTAAATTCGATGTTTAAATCATCTGCCCAATAAATTTTTTTCTCAACATCTGAAAGTGGCAATCCAACAGCAGCTCCAGCAGGAGAAACATGTTTAAACGAAGTTGCAGAAGCTAAACCTGTTGCTTTTTTTAGTTCAGAAACTAATTGCCAACCATTAAAAGCATCAAGAAAATTAATGTAACCAGCTCTACCATTGAGAACTTCAACTGGTAATTCGCCATTTTTCATATAAATGCGAGCAGGTTTTTGGTTGGGATTACAACCATATTTTAATTGATATTCTTGCATAACTTATTTTGTATTTTTATTTATAATTCTAGACTCAAATTTACCTGTTTGAATGTCGATAAATCTTGTAAATAATGATACTTTATTATCAGGATTTAAATTGTTCCAAACAAGATTTGTAAATTCATCAATATCACCTTGAATGTCAACCAAAGTAGGTTCTCCTTCAAAACTTGGTAAAGGATTTCCATCTTGCATATAAGTATGAATAAAACGACCTTCACCAGCAATTGGATTATCGTAAGAGAATGTATATCTACAATTTGACTCAGGACGACCATTGTCTGATTTTAAAATAGACATTTGAAAAGAATATTTTCCATTACAAACATTCATTATTCCTGAAATACGAGGAGTAAAATTAGGTCCATCAGGTTCAAATTGACGTGTACGAAGCGACATTTCAAAAGTTTGCTCTTGGTTCATAAGATCATAAATAGTGTCGGTTTGATCTCCATTTGTAACAATAGTATTGTTGCCTAAAACACGAACTGGAGCATAAATAATTAAACTTGGATCAGTTAATTTAGAAGGATCAAATGCTTGTGTACGAATTCCGTCGCCGTCTTCAACAAAAACTCGATTTCTAGAATTTTCGCTACGTCCCATAATAAAGTATGCTGTAACAGCGTACTTATTGTCTTTGCTTTTTCCGATTACAATACCACGACCTGGGTATGTAGTTTTGGAAAGTTCTGTTGATAATGTTTCTATTTTCATTGTATAATAATTATCTTGAATTTTTTGCAAAGATAAACTTTTCTAATAAAAAACTATTTATTGAAAATAAAAGAGATGAGAATTTATTATAAAAATAATATTTGTAGCCCCATGGGGAATCGAACCCCAATTCACAGAATGAGAATCTGTTTTCCTAACCGTTAGAAGATAGGGCCAATATGTTTATTTTTTCGTTGCAAATTTACTAAGTATTTTTTATTAAACAATTTTTTTTATTGAAAAATATTTATTTCGGCAATATTAAAGTTGTATTTTAATTTTGCCGAAATATATCATAATAAAATAGGTAAAAGTACGTTTCTGAAAATAAAATATGCTAAAAACTTCGGCAAAATTAAAATTATATTTTAATTTTGCCGATAAAATAGAAGATGTATGAATTATTTACCACGATTAATAGAAAATACTTTATTAAAATATTTAAAACAATTTAAAGTTGTTTTATTAACAGGAGCTCGTCAAGTAGGAAAATCTACATTATTAAAGCATTTATTATCTGATAATTACGAATATATTACTCTAGATGATATTATTGAATATGATTTAGCGAAAAATGATGAAGTTCAATTTTTTCAAAACCATAAAACACCTTTAATAATAGATGAAATTCAATATTCTCCTAATCTTTTTAAAAGAATAAAATATCTTGTAGATCAACAAGATACTAAAGGAATATATTGCTTAACAGGTTCTCAAACATATCAGTTAATGAAAAATGTATCAGAATCATTAGCTGGAAGAATTGGAATTTTAGAACTTCCACCTTTTTCAATAAGAGAATTACAAAGAATCAATTTTAATGAACCATTTTTACCTACTGATAGTTATTTTGAAAATAGAAAATCTTGTTTAAACACAAATATTGAAATTTGGGAAAAAATATTTAGAGGCTCAATGCCTGAACTAATAAATAAAGATAATGATTGGCATTTTTTTTATAATTCGTATGTAAAATCATATATTCAACGTGATGTTAAAGAGATAATAAATATAAAAAACGACAATTTATTTTATAAATTTTTAGTTGCATTAGCTTCAAGAACAGGTGAATTATTGATACCTAACGACATTGCACGTTCAATAGGAATTTCATTACAAACAGTTCAAGCTTGGATTTCTGTTCTTGAATCGTCTGGTTTAATATATATTTTAAAACCATACGAAAATAATATATTTAAACGTACAATCAAAACTCCTAAAATATATTTTCTTGATACAGGACTTGTATGTTTTTTAGTTGGTTGGACATCTCCCGAAGTATTGAAAAATGGAGCTATGGCAGGTAATATTTTTGAAACATTTGTTATTTCTGAAATTTATAAATCTTACAAAAATATTGGAATTGATGTTCAAAATCTGTACTATTATCGAGATAGAGATCAAAAAGAAATTGATTTATTAATAGTTAAAGACAATACTATATATCCAATAGAAATTAAAAAATCTGCACAACCATCTTCTACTATGGCAAAAAATTTTCCTGTGTTAAAAGACATTCCAAATATGACAATGGGACAAGGATGTATTCTTTGTTTAGCAGAAAAAATAGTAAAATATTCTGAAAAACTATCAATTGTACCAATATCATACATCTAATTTTTCGGCAAAATTAAAATTGAATTTCAATTTTGCCGAAAAATATTTCTAAAAATATTCATTTTATTTTTCAAAAACCTTTCTTTAAACACAAAGATAATTTTAACTTTGCCTTAAATAAAAAAAAGGAAAAAGTTATGAGTAATTCAAAAGGTCATCCCAAGGGACTTTACTTGCTATTTGTAACTGAAATGGCAGAAAGATTTAGCTATTACGGAATGCGAGCCTTGTTTGTATTATACTTGGTAGCAGCGTTTTTTAACGATAGTATGGCTTCTCAAATTTATGGTTCTTACACAGGACTTGTATATTTAACACCTTTACTTGGCGGATATATTGCCGACAAATATTGGGGAAATCGACGATCAATTATTGCTGGCGGTTTGATTATGGCTGTGGGACAATTTTTGATGTTTGCTTCTGCTTGTTTTGTTAAACAATCAATTTTTGCAGAAAATGGAACTATTGACGCTTCTGTTGACAATTCATTTTCTATGATATTGATGTTTACAGGATTAGCGTGTTTGATATTTGGTAATGGATTTTTTAAACCAAATATTTCAACTATGGTTGGCGATTTATACGAAAAAACCGACACAAGGAAAGACTCTGCTTTCACAATTTTCTACATGGGTATAAATGTAGGTGCTTTTATTGCTCCATTAATTTGTGGTTCTTTAGGCGAAGGAAACTGGATGAATCCTGCTGGTTTTAAATGGGGATTTTTCTGTGCTGGTGTTGCAATGGTTTTCTCTATTTTAGTATTTTGGTTGTTTAAAAACAAATATCTTAAAACTCCTGAAGGTCTTCAAATTGGACTACCTCCTAGAGAAAGTGAACTTAGAAAAGAAAAAGATGAATTGGCTGAAAAAAATGCTAATAAAGAAGGTGTTTCAAATGATGTTAAAAATTCACCTATACGTTTATGGGGTTGTATTTTAGGAGCTATTGCTTTATTTATTTTATTTGCTTTTAATTCTGAAAGTTTCAACGATTATATTTCTGCATCAATTTATGCTATAGCAATTGCACTTCCAATATTTATTATTACTGATAAAGGACTTACAACAATTGAAAAATGTAGAATTGGAGTAATTTATATAATTGCAGTATTTGTGATATTTTTCTGGTCAGCATTTGAACAAGCTGGTTCTTCTTTAACATTGTTTGCTGAAAAACAAGTAGATAGAACTATTGGAGATTGGACAATGCCAACAACATGGTTTCAATCAATTAACCCAATTGTAGTGGTTTGCTTTGCTCCTATTATGGCAATGCTTTGGGAATTTTTAGGTAAACGTAATTTAGAACCTTTTTCTCCTGCAAAACAAGCTATTGGTTTGATGTTGTTATCTTTAGGATATATTGTTATAGCAATTGCAACAAAAGATGCTGATCAAACTACAAAAGTTTCAATGTGGTGGTTATTTGCTTTATATTTCTTACATACAATTGGCGAATTAAGTCTTTCACCAATAGGACTTTCAATGGTAAATAAACTTTCTCCAGCTCGACTTGCTTCATTATTGATGGGCGTTTGGTTTATGAGTAATGCTGCTTCAAACATTTTTGCTGGAAAATTAGCAACACTTTTACCTAGTACAAATGGTGAAACTCAACATTTTTTAGGAATTGAAATTGCAAATTTAACTGATTTCTTCACATTATTTGCTGTAATGGCAGGTATTGCTTCAATAGTATTATTTGCACTTTGCCCATTACTTAAAAAAATGATGAAAGGCGTTCAATAGAATTTGATTGTTTAATTAAAATTAAAACAGCCACAAGATACCAACTTGTGGCTGTTTTTGTTAGCACAATGCAGGGAAAAATTTTGCAAATAATAATAAACCTTTATCTCCTGCTTTTACTAAATGGTTAATTTTTGCAGGAATTATTGAAATTGTTCCTGGATTATAATCCAACTTTTCACCATCATTGCTACAAATGCCATAACCTTCTATAACTTCGTGAGTTTCTAATTGTGTGGCATGAATATGATTACCAATTTCACAATTTGGATCAATTCTTACAAGATGATAACTAAATTCGCCATTGGTGTCTTTTGCTGTAATTAAATGTTTCAGAGCTACACCTTTAAAAGTTGGATGTTGACTCCATTTTAATTCATCAAACTTTACTTCTTTGTTTGGCAATAATAATTTGCCATTGTTGAAATTTTCAAATGTATTCATTTTCTTGAAAAATTTATTGTTTTGATGATGCAAAAATAAAAGGTCAAATCTTCTAAAAATTGTAAAAAATTGCGCATTTTTATAAAAACACAAATTATTTTACTTTCAACTATTTATTTATCGCTTTCTTATAATTTAAAGGAGAAACACCTACAATTTTTTCGAAACATTTGCTAAAATGACTAGAATCAAAAAAGCCATTATCAAGAGCTGCGTCGATAAGTCTATTGCCAGAAGCTATTGATTTTTGAGATTTTCGTATTCTTATTTGAATTAAAAATTGATGCGGAGTAAGTCCAAATTTTGCTTTGAATTTTCTTACTAAATGATATTTACTAACAAAAACTTCATCTGAAAGTTGATTAAGCGAAATACAACAATCAGCTTGTTGTTCAATTTTGTTGGCAATTTCTAATATTTCGGTTGGAATATCAACACAAAGACTATCTGAGCTTTCAAAAATATATTCTACAGACTCTAATAGTTTTTCTTGTAATTGTTGAGTAATTATATTTGATAATTCAGTGGTGTTAATTTTGTTATTAATTTGTTGAATAATACATTCTTTATTTTTAAGAGTTACACAATTCTTATTTATACAGATACTCAGCAATTTAGCATCTTTTTCGATTACAACAGAGTGTGGCATATATGGACGAATAATAAAAGTATCAAACTCGTTGCAAACGATATTTATATTGTTATAATAGAGTTTCACACAGCCCTTCATCACCATTGAAACAACAACGTGTTTTGTATGATTATGGAGTTTAAATTCGTTGCAAATATTCTCTGTATAAATTAATTCAATGTCTTCTGATAAATAAAATTGCATAATAATTTTAATTTGAAGTAAAAATACCTTAAATCCGCAATATATCAATATAATCAATTGGTTAACAAAAGTTACCCAACATTTTACCATATCGGATTTTTCACTTACTTAGTGTTGCAGTTCAAAAACAGCGAAAAAACTAACACAACATGACAAAGCTACAAATTAAATCCGGCAAAATCACACTATTCGACAGAATTTTTCAGCCATAAGACAACCGCAAACAATGATTTTATGGAAAAAGTTGTAATTTTATCCATGAATTCTATGGAAAATGTTGTGATTTTATCCTTGAAATTTATGGAAAAAGTTGTAATTTTGTAGCGCAAATCTATGGAAAAAGTTATGCTGAAGAGAAAAATCTCACATACAATAGAGAATTTTCTGAAAGCCAATTCAGGAAAAATTCTTTTGGTAAATGGAGCCAGACAAGTAGGTAAAACATTTATTATAAGATATATAGGCACAAAACTCTACAAGAATTTTGTGGAGATTAATATGCTTACTGATTGCAATGGCAACAGAAATTTCGCAGATGTAAAAACTACTGATGATTTCTATATGCAATTGGCATTGCTTGGAGGCGAGAGGCTCGGCAATGCGGAAGATACGCTTGTGTTCATAGATGAGATACAGGCATATCCTCATCTGCTTACCATGCTTAAATTTCTTAGTCAAGAAAATAAGTTCACATATATAGCCAGTGGCTCACTCTTGGGCGTATCTCTCAGCACAACACCGTCAATCCCAATTGGAAGCATTCAAGTAATACAGATGTATCCGCTTGATATGGAGGAATTTCTTTGGGCTAACAATGTTAACGAAGAGGCTATCGAGAATCTTAAAATCAGTTTTCTTAATAAAGAAACCGTGAATGAAGCTACCCATAATCACATTATGAGGTTGCTGAAATATTACCTTATAAGCGGAGGTTTGCCAGAAGCTGTTAACGTGTTTGTGGAAACCAAGAATATCGTAAGACTTCGCAACGTGCAGACTGAAATCCACAAATATTACCGCCTGGATGCGTCACAATATGACACCGAGCACAAACTCAAGATAGAGAGAGTATATGACTACATTCCGTCGGCTTTGGAACATACCAAGAAAAGAATAATTGCCAAGAACATAGAGAATGAGGGCAAAAAGACATTTGCCTCGTATCAGGACGAGTTTGATTATCTCATAAGCTCAGGAATTGCCCTTGAGGTGAAGGCTGTATCAAATCCCAAGTTTCCATTGCTTGAGTCAGCCAAGAAAAACCTTTTGAAACTGTATCTCAATGACGTAGGTATTCTGAGCAATATACTATACGGCAAAAATTTCAATGCCATACTTAAAGATATGGCAAGCATAAATCTGGGTGCAATGTATGAGTCTTTTGTAGCACAAGAATTGTCTGCACACGAATTCAACCTTCATTATTTCGACAACAAGAAAGTTGGCGAAGTGGATTTCCTTATAAACGATTTCAACAATTTGAAAGTGCTTCCATTGGAAATAAAGTCAGGACGCGACTACTATGTGCATTCGGCACTAAACAAATTCCTTAATACTCCCGACTATTCGGTATCGCGAGCCATAGTATTCTCAAACGAGCGCAATGTGTTCATCAAAAACGGCATAGAATATTACCCAATATACAATGTAATGTTTCTGAACAACGATGCCGAGGAAGAGATAATACCGTGAAAAAAGGGGACTTTGTTGCAAAGGCTTGACTCTTTTAGAAAGCTAAACTTTTAAAGAGTCCTTACAAAAATACCCCTGAGATGCGAGTGTAATGTGCTAATTTTTGATATATTACGCTCACATCTCGAGTTTTTTTTAATTTCGGAGACTTCATTTTATCAGTATCTATCTTTAATCAGAGTAATGTCTCTCATACACATGATCTCAAAAAAATATGATGTCAATAACTAGTCATATGTTGTCGTATTATATAGACTTGAAAAAATTATTGATAAATCCTAAAATTCATAAATATACTTGCAAAAAGTTTCAATAATGTTTATCTTTGAAAAAATTTTCAGATATGAGACAATTCAACACAACGGGAACTTGTTTTCCTCAAATTCATTATATGGTTGATATCAGTCGTCAAGTTAACGACGCTGTAAAAATGGTAAAAAATAACAAATATTTTTGCATAAACCGTGGGCGTCAATTTGGTAAAACTACAACTCTTAATATTCTCCAAAAAACCTTAGCAAAAGAAGGTTATATTGTTTTTTCTTTGAGTTTTGAAGGTCTTGGTGATAAAGAATTTGAATCTTTAGAAAGTGTTTGTAATAAATTTATGAATTTGGTAAAAGAACAAATTCAAGATGATAATGTAGAAAATATATCAGAAAATTTAAAATCAAAATTTGAAAACTTTCAACCAATAAATGATATTGCTATTTTAAAAAGTATTGTAAAAAAAATTTGCTCAGAAAATCCAAATATCGTTGTCATAATTGATGAAGTTGACCAAGCAAGCAATCACGAAAGTTTTATTAAATTTCTAGGATTTTTTAGAGATTTATACTTAAAAAGAATACAAACTCCAACATTTCAATCGCTTATACTAGCAGGGGTTTACAATATCAAAAATTTAAAACTAAAAATGCGTCCAGATGATGAACACCAATATAATTCACCATGGAACATTGCAAGTTCGTTTGAAACTGATATGAGTTTACATACTGATGGAATTGCAAAAATGCTATCAGATTATAAAGTTGATCATAATTTAGAATTTGACGAAAATCACATAAGTCAAAAAATTTATGATTGGACTTCTGGATATCCTTATTTCGTTTCAAGAATATGCGAACTTATTGATACAAAAAATTTAGGGTGGAACGATAACGGAATTAACGAAGCTGTAAAATATATTTTATCAGACTCTAACGACGTTTTATTAGAAGATTTCTCTAAAAAACTGGATGATTTTCCTGATTTAAAACAAACATTAAAAATGATTTTGTTTGAAGGATATCAAATAATGTATAATCCTGATGAAAAATATATTAAACTAGGATTTTTATTTAATATATTAAAAAAAGAAGGAAATAATATAGCCGTTTTCAATAGAATTCTCGAAACAAGACTTTACAATTTATTCTTTATTGAAAACAAATTTGAGCAACTTTTTAATGAAGGAATTAAAGATAAAAACCAATTTACAAAAAATGGTTTTCTTGACATACAAAAAATTCTTGAAAAATTTGCTATTCATTTTAGAGATAATTATGGCGACCGTGATGAAAAATTCATAGAAAAAGAAGGTCGAAAATTTTTTATGCTATACCTTCGTCCAATTATCAATGGCGCAAGTAATTATTATATTGAAGCAGAAACACGAGATTATACTCGTACAGACATTATAATCGATTATCAATCAAAACAATATATTGTAGAAATCAAGATTTGGAATGGCGAAGAATATAATCGAAAAGGAGAAATTCAATTATCAGAATATCTTGATTATTATCATCTTACAGAAGGTTATATGCTTAGTTTTTGTTTCAACAAAAACAAAATTCCAGGTGCTAAAACTATTGAATTTGGTGATAAAATTCTGCATGAAGTGATTGTGTAATAACAAAATACAAAAAAAATCGGCAAGATTAAATTTCATAATCTTGCCGATTGTTTATAAAGTTACTATAAAATTATTCCCAATATTCAATAGTTCTTGATATTTCAACTTGATCTTTTGAATCTTTACGTGTAGTCCAATTGTTATGACTATCAAAATTTGAATATTCAAAATGATTTTCTTCTCTAAAATATGTTTCATCTTCACTAGTTCTACTAGCCTTACAAATGGTAGCAATTCTTCCTTCATTATCAAATTCATACTCTTCTTGCCATTCGTAACCTTCAACAAAACCACTGTCAGCTACATTTTTACCATTTTCCCAAACATAATAAACAACACCTTCAACCCAATTTTCTTCACAAATTTCGCCTTTGTCGTTGCGTTTATATCCACAATATTCAACAAAAGTTCCATCATCTTCTAATACACGTTTTGGATATTCCGCAGAAAATGGATCATAATTATTAATTTTTTCTAATTTACCATCTTTAGAAAACTCATAAATGTTTCCTTCTTCATGTACTTTTTTAACAGGACCTTGAACATGACAAAATTCTAAATCTGGAGTTGTTTTTTCTTGTGCTACTATAGAATTAGAATCATTTTTTTCATTATTTTGTTGATTATTTGCATTTTGTGACCCACAAGAAGTCAAAATAGCCAATGCTAAGGCTGATATTAAAATTTTTTTCATAAGTTATTATATTTAAATCATTAACAATCAATTTTTACACCTCTTAAAAAATCTTGAATTTTCATACGTTTTTTACCTTCCAACTGTAATTCGTTGATAATTAAAAATCCATCATTACAAACGATTTTTAAGTACGATTTATTATCAGTTAAAATTTTTCCTGGCTCTAATTTTGAATTTGAAATTTCGGTTGAGGTTTCAAATATCTTAGCCGTTAATGTTTTACCATTTACATTTAATGTAGTAAAAGCTGCTGGATAAGGACTTAATCCACGAACCAAATTACGAACAGAATTACAAGGTTTATTAAATTCTAATCTGCAATCTTCTTTAAAAATTTTTGGTGCAGGTTTCAAAACTGTTTGTTTATCAATTAATTCTTCTTGAGGAATAGGGTTTGTATCACCTGCTATAATTTTTTCAACAGTTTTAACAACAAGCCCCTGCCCTATTTCCATAAGTTTATCATATAGAGTTCCAATATTATCAGAATCAAGAATTTCAATTTCTTGACGCATCAAAATTCGTCCTGTATCTATATCTTTATCAAGTAAAAATGTAGTAACTCCAGTTTTGGTTTCACCATTTATTATAGCCCAATTTATTGGAGCAGCACCACGATATTGTGGCAAAAGTGCTGCATGAAGATTAAAAGTTCCATATTTTGGCATATTCCAAACAATTTCTGGCAACATTCTAAATGCTACAACTATTTGTAAATCTGCTTTATATGATTTTAATTCTTCTATAAATTCTGGATTTTTTAGTTTTTCGGGTTGAAGAACAGGAATATTGTGTTCAACTGCAAATTCTTTGACTGGCGAACCTGAAATTTTGCGTCCTCTGCCTTGTGGTTTGTCGGGCATTGTTATCACTGCTACAATATTAAAACCTTGTTCTACAAGCGATTGTAATGGAGCTACAGCAAATTCTGGCGTTCCCATATAAATTATACGAAGTTCTTTTTTTGTCATATATTTTTTATATTAACTAATTTACTGATTTGTATTTATTTAATTCTATAAATGAATATAATATTATTCTAATTTAAAACTTCCTAATTTTTTTAATTCTTGATTTGGTAATGTTTCCCATTTTTCTTCTTTAGGAATACTTTCATCAAACATATTATATAAAACTATTTGTCTTTTTAAAGTTGAATAATTTATAGTAATTTTTTTACCATCACCTGTATTTCGAGCAAAACTATCAGACCCCTCTCCTATTAAATAAAAGTCATTGTTTTGATAACGAAACAAATATGCAGTTGAACTATTATCAAAACTTTCTGCTGACTGAAAATACGAAATGCCAATTCTCAATACACCTTTATTTGTAACACTTAAATCAACTTTAACAGAAGAATATTGATCTTCTGAAAATGGAATTATATTTTCATATTGTTTATATAAAGTGTATCTTTTATTAGAATTTCCCCAATAAATGGCAAGAATTGGAGGATTTGAATTTTTTAAAGTAAAATCATCTTCAATTGTTATTTTGTCTTCAAAATTTGGAGTGGCAATAATAACCAAATCAGAAATTCCATCTTTGTTTAAATCACCTTTTACATTACTACAAACCCATCCATTGGGAACAATATTTTCAACTTTTGTTCCTGTTTTACTTAAACTTTGAGCTAATGAAAATTTGGAAATCATCAACACTATTAATAATGGAATTATTTTTCTCATAAGATTAATTATTATTTTTAATTGCAAATATAATGTTTTTTGGGAATTTATTATTTTTTATTACACCATTTAATTGAAAACCTTTATTGTTTTAATTAAGATTGAATTAAAGTAAAATCTAACTCTTATTTATAGATATTTTGATTTTTATGTGCGAATTTATCAAAATATTTTGATTTTTAAGCACATAAAAATCAAAATTTGATTATTATATTAAAAATTAAAGTTAATATTTTGTTTTAAATACAGACTTATATATGTTTGTAAAATTAAACTCTTAATCCAAAAGAAATGCAAATAACTTATAAACTAATATGTTTTAATAATTTAATAGAAAACAAAGAAAATCACATTCAAAATTTTGTATTAATTTATGAAAAAAATGTTGAAATTTCTACGTAACTATCTCAAAATAAATTAAATTCAAAAACAATTATAAAAACAATAATAGATTAATATTAAATTCAAAAACAAATTTCAATAAAATTTAACAAATTTTGACAATAAAAAATCAATATTTTGTAGAATAAATAATTGTTGATAACAATAAAACCGTAATTTTGTAAAAAAATATTAATTATAAAATGAACGAAAAACAAACAAAATTTAACATTAAAAATAAAAAAATTATAATAATGAAAACATTACCATTGATTTTTATTGCACTTTTAGTTGCAATTGGTGTAGTAAATTTTTCTCCCAAAGACAATACATTAAACGATTTTGAAATTCCTTCTGTTCAATTGATGGCATTAGCCAATAGTAACGAAAGCTCGTATTTTGATTACAAAGAAAAATTATCTATATATCTTGTATATCAAGTAATAACACATTGTCATTACGAAAATATAGATATCAATGATGATTTTTCTTCAAAAATATTTGACGAATATATTGAAAGATTAGATTACGCAAAAAGGTATTTTTTAGAATCTGATATTAAAGAACTTGAAAAATATCGATATCAAATTGATGATCAAATAAAAAGTATGAGTGTTGAATTTGTAGAAAAAGCCACTGAAAAAATTATTCAACGACAAAACGAAGCTGAAAAATATTATAATGAAGCAATTTCAGGTTCTTTTAATTTCAAAATTAATGAAAATATAGAAACAGACCCTAAAAAATTAAAATATGCAAAAAATTCTGATATTTTAAAAGATAATTGGCGAAAAATAACAAAGTTAGCTGTTTTAGAAAAAGTATCTGACTTAATAGATATTCAAGAAACTGCAATAGAAAAAAAAGATACAACTTATAAACAAAAATCTCAAGAAGAGATGATTAAAGATGCTGTTAAAAGCGTAAAAGAAAATTATGACGATTGGATGGAACGTCTCAGAAAAATAAAAAATGATGATTGGATGACACTTTATATTAATGCAATTATTAATTGTTGTGATCCTCATTCAGAATTTCTTCCTCCTGACGACAAAGAAAATTTTGACATTCAAATGTCTGGAAAATTTGAAGGAATTGGAGCTACTCTTCAAAACAAAATGGGACAAACAAAAGTTATAAATATAATTCCTGGAAGTGCTAGTTGGCAACAAGGAGAATTAGAAGTTAACGATATTATTTTAAAAGTAGGTCAAGGCGACGAAGAACCAACTGATATTACAAATATGACTCTAGACGAAGCTGTAAAATTAATTAGAGGAAAAAAAGGTTCAACTGTAAAACTAACAGTAAAAAAATTAGATGGTTCTATAAAAATAATTCCAATTGTACGCGATGTTGTTATTATTGAAGAAACTTATGCAAAATCTTCTATTCTAACATCTCCAAATAACGATACTAAAATTGGATATATTTATTTACCTAAATTTTATGCAGATTTTAACGACAAAGACGGCAGATTTTGTTCAAAAGACGTGGAAGAAGAAATCAAAAAACTTAAAGCCGACAAAGTTGATGGAATTGTATTTGATTTAAGAAACAATGGAGGTGGAAGTTTAAACGACGTTATAAAAATGTCAGGATTATTTGTTAACAGTGGTCCAATTGTTCAAGTAAAAGATCGTGATAATAACATAAAAGCTCATAATTCATTTTCATTTTTTAAAGATTATGATGGACCACTTGTAGTATTAATAAATGGCTCAAGTGCTTCTGCTTCAGAAATTTTTGCAGCTGCCATGCAAGATTATAATCGTGCAATTATTATGGGTGGAAATAGTTCTTTTGGAAAAGGAACAGTACAAAGTTTTTATGATTTAGATAACTTAATTAACGACAACAACGATTTAAAACCTCTTGGAGTTGTAAAAATTACAATTCAAAAATTTTATAGAATAAACGGAGGTACTACACAATTAAAAGGTGTTATTCCTGATATTATTATGCCAGACAATTATAAATATATTGAAACTGGAGAAAAAGAAGATAAACATGCTTTAAAATATGATGTAATTCAAAAAGCAAAATATAATGAAGAAACACCAAAATATAACCGTCAAACTGTTATTAACAATAGTTTAGCAAGAATTAAAGCAAATCCAATATTTAAACAAATAGACGAAAATGCTTTAAGATTAAAACACAAAAACGAAGACTCACAATATTCTTTAAATCTTGACAAATATCGCAAACATTTAAATAATATAAAAGAAGAAGCTAAAAAATATAGTAATCTTGGAAAAGAAAAAACTAATATTACAGCATCTTTCGTAAATGCAGATAAAATAGCTTGTAGTAATGATAGTACAAAAAACAAAAGATTTACAGAATGGTTTTCAGATTTGGAAAAAGATATTTATATTTCAGAAGCAATGAATGTAATTAACGATATGAAATAAATCTTTGCAATAAAATCAGATAAATTTCACTCTTTTTAAATCCTGCAAATCGTGAATTTTAACCACATTTGCAGGATTTTTTATTTATAGAACATAACAATATGCAGAAACTTACCAAAATTGTTGCTACAATTTCAGACAGAAGATGCGACACCAATTTTATCAAACAATTGTTTGATGCCGGAATGAATGTGGCTCGTATTAACACAGCCCACGCAGAATTTGACGCTACAAGAAAAATGATTGCAAATATTAGAAGTGTATCAAACACAATTGCAATCTTGATAGACACTAAAGGTCCTGAAATAAGAACCACTGATGCAGAAGATGATTATTTTGTTAAATCAGGTGAAAATGTTCACTTTGTTGGCGATACAATAAAAAAATCTGGCAAAGGTTTCATTTTTGTAAATCATAAAGGATTTGAAAACGAAATCCCTATGGGAACAAAAATTCTTATTGATGATGGCGATATTGCTTTTGAAGCAATTGCTAAAGATAAAGATGGATTAGTTTGTAAAGTTTTGAATGATGGAAAAATTAAAAGTCATAAAAGTGTAAATGTTCCAGGTGTTCACATAAAACTACCTTCTTTAAGCGAAAAAGACAAAAAATTTATTCAATTAGCAATAGAAGAAGATGTTACATTTATAGCACATTCATTTGTTAGATGCAAAGAAGATGTTATATGTATTCAAAAAATACTTGACAAACAAAATTCAAAAATAAAAATCATCGCCAAAATAGAAAATCAACAAGGCGTTGACAATATAAACGAAATTCTTGACCATGCCTACGGAATAATGATTGCCCGTGGCGATTTAGGAATAGAAATTCCTGCCGAAAGAATTCCAGCTATTCAAAAAGAACTCAACAAAATAGCAATAGAACATCTTAAACCAGTAATAGTTGCAACTCAAATGCTTCATTCAATGATTGCAAATCCTCGCCCAACACGCGCCGAAGTTAGCGATGTTGCAAATGCAATTTATGATGGTGCAGACGCTGTTATGCTTTCTGGAGAAACCGCTTCGGGAAATTATCCTGTTGAAGCTGTAAAAACTATGAGTAAAATTGCTCTTGAAGTTGAACATATTAAAGAAAAACTTAAAGAAAATATTCATCCCGTTCATCAAAGAGGCGAAATTGCAGAATTTCTTGCCAAAACAGCAGTTCATGCCTCTGTAGAACTTGATGCAAAAGCAATAATTGCAGACTCATTTTCTGGAAATACAATTAGAAATTTAGCTGCTTATCGTGGTGCAAAACCTATTTATGCAATTTGTTATAAAGAAAACGTAATTAGAGAATTAGCACTTTCATACGGAGTTTATGCTCAATTATCTCATCTTCATCGTTCTGCCGATGACTTTATTCAAAGTGCAATTTCTTTGGTTTTAAACAAACAATATGTTGAAATTGATGATAAAGTGGTATTATTAGCTGGAAGTTTCGGCAAAGGAAATAGCGCAACTTTGTTAGAAATAAATAGTTGTGACCATCTAGTTAAAAGATATTAGTAAAAAAATATAAGAGAAAACAAAAAAAAGTCTGAGATTTTACTCAGACTTTTTTGTTTAAGTATATATACAAAAAAAGCTTGAAACATAATTTCAAGCTTGAAAACGTGATTCGGGAGCGATTCGAACGCTCGACCCACAGCTTAGAAGGCTGTTGCTCTATCCAGCTGAGCTACCGAACCTCGATTTTTACGGATGCAAAAGTAGGTGTTTTTTTATTATCATCAAAATTTTTTTCAATGTTTTTTTTAAAAAAGTTTTAATTTATTAATTATCAAAAAATTCATCTTTAAAATTAACAAGAAAAACTTTATTTGTTGCACGAGTAAATGCAGTGTATAACCATCTCAAATATTCACGATCTAGCATTTCATCAGTAATATATCCCTGATCTATAAATACATTTGCCCATTGTCCGCCTTGACTTTTATGACAAGTAACAGCATATGCAAATTTTACTTGTAAAGCATTAAAATATTCATTTTCTTTAATTAATTTATACATTTCTTTTTTTGATTTTCCAAAATAATCTTCACAAACTGATTGATAAAGACGTTCTGAATCTTCGGAAGAAAGACCAGGACCTTGACTATTTAAACATTCAAGTATAATTTTTGCAGAAAACTCAAGATTATCATAATCAGGGAAACGTAAATCTACATTTACAAAAGTAAAACCATAGAGTTTTTCATATTTACCAACTCTTGTTACTTCAGCAATATCTCCATTTGCAATAAAATCTGTATTTTCAAAATTTTTAGCATAAAAATAATTGTTTTTAACAACCATAATTATGTCACCAATTGAAATTTGTTCTTCGCGCCAAAATATTCTACTACGAATTCCTGCATTATAAATACCAGCATTTTTATTACTTCTAGTAATAACTAAAGTATCAAAAATACCTTCACGATCATAGCTAGATTCCAATTCTTCAAGTAATTCACTACCAGAAATTCGCACCACATCCTTAAAACCATTAATTAAAAAATTAGGAATCACATTATCACCAGGGAAAGAATTATCAACAATTTTTCTTAATCTTGTAGCATTATTCAAAATTCCACTTTCACTAGCTTGACGAACAACTTCGTTTAAAACTGAAGACTCAACAGTTTTGCCATAACATTCTAATTCATTGATATCAAGAGCAGGTGAAACCATTTCACCAACAGGTGGTAATTGTCCAGAATCACCAACAAGAATTAATCTACAATTATCACCACTAAAAACATACGTAATTAAATCGTCCAAAAGTCGTCCCGAACCAAAAAAAGCGTCTCCCCCACCCAGAGAAATCATTGATGCCTCGTCTACTATATATATAGTGTTACTTTTTAAATTTCGATCTAAAGTAAAAGTACTATCTAAAGCAGAAGTTTTTTGACGATAAATCATTTTATGAATAGTAAAAGCTTTTTTACCAGAAAATTGAGAAAACACTTTGGCAGCACGACCTGTTGGAGCTAACAACACACAATTAATTTTAAAATCACTCAAAGTTTTAACAAAAGCACTCATTAAACTTGTTTTTCCAGTGCCAGCATATCCTAAAAGAACAAAAATTTCAGGAAAATTCTCATTTTTTGAAAAAATAAAATTAAAAAGATTATCAACAGCAGATGCTTGATCAGAGGTGGGGTCAAACCCAAATATTGAATAATATTTTTCCTTTAAAACTTCTACATTCATAATAAGTTAACACAAAAAATAGTTAAAAAAAAATAAACAAAATTTTAAACAAAAATAAGAATAAAACTGATATATAAACTTGTCATAGATAAAAAAAAAAAAAATTATATTAAAGAAAAACGTTAATATTTTATCGTGTATTGATTTTTTTTTAAATTTGCGTCAATAAAAACAGAAAATTAAAATAAAATCTCTTACAATGAAAAAATTAATAATTTCGATTATTTTAGGAGCAGCGGTAATCGCACTTTGCTTCTGCATTTACGACAGTATCATGCAACCAATTAACTTCCAGAAAAAAGCAGATTGGAGATACGAACAAACTAAAAAAAGCCTTATGAACATACGCGATGCGCAAGTGGCATACAAAAGTATTCATGGTAAATACACTAATAATTTTGACACTTTGCAAAATTTCGTAAAAGAAGGATCTTTAAAAGTAATTAAAGCTATTGGAACAATTCCTGATAGTTTGTATGACAAATACACTAGAAAAGTAGCAGAAATGAAAGCAATTGAATTAGGTATTGTTAAACGTGACACTATCGAAATTGCTTGTTACGATTCATTATGTAAAGATAAATATAATCTTGACTCTTTAAGATACGTTCCTTTAACAGGTGGAAAAATATTTCAACTTGATACCGCTCATGTTGAAACTGCTTCAAAAATTGTAGTTCCTTTATTTGAAGCAAAAGCTCACAATGACGTTTATCTATTAGGTCTTGATCGTCAAGAAATTGTAAACAAAACTGACGAAGCAGAAAAGAATGGAAAATATCCAGGTTTAAAAGTAGGTTCTTTAACAGAAATCAACAACAACGCAGGTAACTGGGAATAGTTCTAAAAAAAATATTGGGAAAACTCTAATTTCTTTGACAAAAATTAGGAGTTTTCCCTTTTTTAATATAAATTAGTAGCTTGAAATTAAACATTGGCACAAATAAAAAATCAAATCATAATGAAAAACATAAACGAACAAACAAAAGCTTTTGATAACGATAAAACAAGCACCTATAATTTATCTTTTCAAATTAGTAGACGAGGATATACTTATTGTATTTTAGATTCTTATTCAAAAAAGTATGTTGCTATAAATCATATTGGATATGATACAGAACTAAGTGATGATAATCTTTATGATAGTATAAAAACAAATTTGTCTAAAGATTCTCTTCTTAGCAAAAGTTATAAATCTGTAGATATGATTTTTGTAACAAAGAAAAATATTATTGTTCCAAATACAATTTTCGACAAAACCAAACTTAAAGAATTAGTTAGTGCTAATTTTTCAATAAATGAAAACGAAGAAGAAATTCAATTTAACAAAATAAAATCTATATCAGCTTGTAATGTTTTTGTAATTCCATCATTTGTTACAACATTGATGGTTAACACATTTCCTGAAATTAATTTTTATCATCAAGCTACACCTTTTATTGAAAATGCAATAAAAAATTACGGAAACGACATCAGTGTTTCTGTTAATTTATATTATGATACAATTGATATTGTTATAACAAATCAAGGAAATCTAATGTTTTATAATTCTTTTGCTTATAAAACTTCTTCAGATGCCCTTTTTATTCTTTCAACAATATTCGAAAAACTAAAGATAAAGAAAACAACACCTATTATGTTGTCAGGTTATATTACAAAAAAGGATGATAATTTTAAATTATTATATAAATATTTTCCTAATGTATATATGGCAGACCTTAATAATTCTTATGAATTCCCATTTTCTGATGTTCAAGAACATCAATTTTATAATTTAATGAATTTGCCATGCGCATAATAACAGGATTATATAGAAGTAGACAAATTATACTTCCTCCATTTTTTAAAGATCGTCCAACCACTGATATGGCAAAAGAATCATTGTTTAATATTATAAACAATAATTTTGATTATGCTGAAACATCTTTTTTAGATATATTTTCAGGATCAGGTGGAATAAGTTATGAAATGGCATCAAGAGGTTGTATTAATATCACTTGTGTTGATATTAACAAAAAATATTGTGAATTTATAAATCACAATTTTAAAAGTATGTATCCACAAAAATCTCCTGCAAGAGTTATTAATGCTGATGCTTTTAAATTTATAGAAAATACACCTCTAAATTATGATTTGATTTTTGCAGATCCTCCATACGATATGGAAGGAATCGAAAGAATTCCTGAATTAATTATGAATAATCCTGGATTAAAAGAAGGTGCAATGCTAATTATTGAACATAGTAAAAAAACAAGATTTACAGATATGATTCATATTCAAGACCAACGACATTATGGAAAAGTAAATTTTAGTTTTTATAAAAAATAAAAAAATCCGCTTCAAGAAGCGGATTTTTTTTATCGTTTGGTATCTGCTTGTTTCCTTCCTTTGGATGTCTTAGTTGCTGTTGATTGTTGTTGCGTTGATATATTTGATTGTGAACTATTTGAATTATTAGTAATAGTTGTTGTTGTTTGATTTCTTGTTTGGTTTTGACTATTACTATTTGTTGTTGTAGTTCCTAATAAAACATCACATGACGACAAAAATAAAACAGCGCCGATAAGTATTATAATTATTTTTTTCATAATTATTTAGCTTTATATTGTTTTCTTTGTTTTGCCAAAACTTTTTGTCCTTCTTCTGAATTAATCCATTGCATAGCTTTTTGTCTTAAACGACCAGTGCGTTTTTCGTAATTTATCATAGCAGAAATTTCTTCTGTTGTATAAGCATTTAGATTATTTTCTGTTACAACAGATTGACATGGTGATGGTTCATTTTTTCTTGGTTTTGTTGAAGATTTAGCCCATATTTTACCTCCATTATCAAGATTTTGAGCAACACCATTTACAAATTTTATAGGACGATAGTTATCGCTTTGCAAATACAAGAAATTATTATTTTCGTTTGACTCTTCAAAAGAACCAAAAGCATCAGCAGACATAACTAAATAATAATCACCATTTAAGTTCGTTGGCATTTTAAATGTCCATTCAAAAGGATTATCATTTCCATATATAGCTTCTGCTACACTTTCACCTCCTTTAACATCAATATTATTCCAACAATAACCTTGAGATGCAATACCTAACTCACTATAAGCTTCATTATTTTCCCAATATCCTTCAAAATCTCCTTTTGAACCATACGCATCTGTATAAAAATCAACAAGTAAAACTCCATAATCAGATGCTTGATAAGCATTATAATACAATAAACAATTTGCCCAATTATTTGAAGATTCAATTTTATCTTCTCCTGCATTATAAATATCATAATATGATGTATACCAAGTTGGATCGTCAGAATCAGGATCTTCTGGATCATAATAATCAGTACAAGATAATGTAAGAGGAACAACATCGTATCCAGAAGATGTGTTTTCAACAAGATTATTCTCATTTACAACAACATTTTCGTCTTTATCGTACATAACAAAACCACAATATGCAAAATCTCCACTACAGAAGAAATCTTCGTCAACCCAAATATATCCTCTGTCACCCCATGTTGTACCCCACGAATTTACAATTAAAAATGCACCATTTCTACCTTTATTATCATCATATCCTGCCAATGCCATTGCATGATAAGAATGCATTCCTGTATAATTAAATGATGTTTGTGTATAAAGAACATCGTCGCCATCGGCATACATAAATTCATCACCTAGTTTTGCTCCAAAAACAATTAAACGTCCTTGTGATAAATATGATTTGACATTTTCTTTGTTTGAAATATCGATTTCTCGATAACTTTTTATTTTATAATTTGCAGCGTCACTATTTTGAGAAGATGAAGGACTTCCTGTACATGATCCTAAATCAGTATATGGCATAGAACTCATTGTTGCTACGCCTTTGGCTTGAATAATATCCAATGCTTCTTCAAATGTTGCTCCATCACAATCTGTACGACCATCCATTGCATAAAACAAATATTTGGGACTAAAATGGTTAGATTTATTTGCTAATGTGCTAGAAGTATAGTTATTTTTCTTTGCATATAAATAAGTTCTTCCATTATATGCTGTTGCCCATGCAACACATGTTCCATATTGACCTTGGTCGCCTATTGGTGGAAGATATGCTCGTAAATCTACCTGTGACTCATTGTTAATTACATTTATTTGAGAATCTTCGGAATCTTCTACAAGTGTTACAAAATTTATATCATCTTCCAATTCTTCGGTGTTTTCATCTTCGTAATTATAACCTGTTCTTGAATCTACATTGGTACTATCTAGTCCAAATAAACCAGCAATCATTCTATCCATTGTTTCTTCGTCACAGGATGTTACGCTCATAGAACCTGCTAATAATAATAGCGATGTGGCTCCTATTGACAAAATTCCTTTTTTTTTCATAACTTTTTATTTAAGATTAATTATTGATATATTATATTTTTACTTTTTTCTATTTGATAATTTTCTCCTTGTTGTATGTCTTGAATATTAGGTTCTTCTAATAATTTGTTGTTGTTAAATAATACTTTATTATTAATTTTTGCATTGCGTAAATCTAATGCTTTATAAATATTATTATCTGTAAATGTTACTCCTTTTTTTAATTCACATTTTGCAAGTTTTAAACCATTTATGTATGTAGAGTTGCTAAATAATACAACATCTGAAAATTTTGCATTGGTAAAATCAATTAATAAATCTGCATTGATTTTAGAGAAATCAAAATATCCATAAAAATATGAATCACAAAACATTACATTTTCTCTAAATCGTGCATATTGACAAATAAATGATTTTTTGAAAAATGATTTCAAAAAATTTGTTCGCCCATTAAATACCGAACTTACAAACGAAACATCTGATTTAAAATTTGTTGAACAAAATGATACTCCTGTTCTGAATAATGATCCATCAAATATTATATTACTCTCAATATCACATTGATCAATGTTTATTCTTCCTATAAAATCACTTTGTTTGAAGTTTAGTCCTTTTTGAAATTTACAATTTAAAAAACATATATTCTTTTGAAATACTGTTACAAATGTTGTTTTGGTTTTACTTTCAAAGCGATAAGCTGTGATTGAATCTTGAAAATTACAATTTATGAAACAAATATCACAATCAATGTATGATGTTGCAACTTGTAAATCAGGATTTGACTCTACAATTTTTGTAAAATCTAACTCACCTACAATTCTTTTATTTTTTATAGATATAATCTTTTGTTTTTTTATTAATTCTATAATTTTATCAACTTTAATTATACTATCATTTGTTGATATATCATTTGAATTATTTTCACAAGAAAATTGTGATAAACAAAATAATATCATTAAAAGACTAAATATTATTTTTTTCATATTCTTCCGTCTTTTTTAAACTGAAACAAAATATGTAAATTTCTGTGTGTTTTTGCAATCATATCATCAATTAAGCCATCGTCAGCCCAATGTGCTGTTGTTATGCCTTCTTCTATTTGAGGTTTTGTTTTGCCATCACCTATATAATTCATTAAATACCAATATGTTTTTTTGAAACAAACTTGAGGATCGTCTTTCCAACGATAAAAATGATATGTATCTGTAAGTTTACGTTCAATAGTTGGTCGAGAAATTCCTGTTTCTTCCATAACTTCACGAATTGCAGCATCTTCAATATTTTCGCCAGGTTCTACTTTTCCTTTTGGCAAATCCCAAAGTCCATTTCTAAAAATAACAAGACTTTGACCTACATTATTTAGTACGTAGCCACCTGCTGCTTCTATATATTTATATTTGTTTTTAAACTTTTCGAGAATCAATTCAGGATTTTCTTGGATATAAAATTCTCCACTTTTTTTGCCGTCTAAACAATCTTCTATAAATGTATCATAATATTCAATTGGTTGAATATTAGTATTTTTTACGTCCAAATTTTCATCTAGTAATATGGATGTTTTTCCACAAAATAATTGATATGATGACATAATTTTAGGTTTTTAGTTTTTTATTATACTTACTTTTTTCGTTATGTAAATATACGAAAAATTAATTGAGTTTTATTCAATAACTGACAATGTTTTACTAAAAATGCTTGAACCTTCAGAATTTGTTTTAGTTATAAATCTTTTTGCTGTTGCATAAATATGATTTTTAGGAACAGGTCCAAATGTTCTTGAATCAGATGGATTGTCTCTAAAATCATTTAAAACAAAATAATAATCATTTTTAAATGTATAATTTTCTGACAAAACTCCATCTACATAAAATTTATTATTTTTATATTCAATTTTATGATTTTCAAAATTATCAATCAAAAATTTATAATAAACATAATTAAAAACTGATAATTTAATATTTAATCCTTTTTTGGGTATCAATAATGGACCATAATAATCTCTATTCCAATTAACAACATGAGAATATGGAAATAAACAATAATCATGTAAATCTTTAGAAATAATATCATCTGATATATGTTTTAATTTGCCTTCTTCTGATATTTTTTTCATTTCTTGTTCTGGAACTATCACTAAACTATTGATTAAATAAGAGCTATCACTTATTATTTTATAATGATTTTTTGCTAGTTCAATTTCTTCTTTGCTAAATATTCTAACTTTTTTATAAAAAGAGCAATAATCTGATTTTTGTAAAATTCCATTTCTATATAAACGTTTTTGGTATATTTGAATAGAATCTCCTGGTAATCCAACACATCTTTTTAATGATAAAAATTTCGACATATCAGTATTTTTAGTTTGTAAAGGATTACTAACCATAACTAAATCACCAATGTTAATTTTATTAATTTTCTTAACAAAAACAACATCTCCACCTCTAACTGTTGGATACATTGAATCACCATTAATTCTAAATATATTATTTTTAATTAATAAGAATATTATTATTGAAAATAGTATAGATAAAATTAATGGTAAAATCCAACGTTTAATAACTTTTTTCAATATTATTTTTACTAAATTTTATTTAATCGAATTTAAAAATCGATCCCATCTAATTGAAGAAGGGAAAACTTTATCTTTGTCAGACGACAACCAAATAAATAATGCTTTACCAACAATATGATCTTCGGGAACAAACCCCCAAAATCTAGAGTCTGCTGAATTGTGTCTACTATCTCCCATCATAAAATAATAGTCCATTTTAAATGTATATGTAGTTGATAATGTATCATTTATAAAAATATTACCATTTTCAACTCTTAAAGAATTTTCTTCGTATGTTTCTATTATTCTATGATATAATGGAAGTGTTAATGTGTCTAGATTAATTGTTACATCTTTTTTAGGTATATATAATGGTCCAAAATTATCTTCATTCCATCTATAATTTTCATTATGAGGAAATATATAATTTGAACGATAATTTTCTGGACGAATTATTCTTGTTACAGATTTTACACAAGGTAAAGATTTAATTTTATCAACATTTTCTTTTGTTAAATGAAGAAGTATTATTTTATTAACATCAACATCTTGTAATTCAGGGAGAATAGTATATAATTCTGCTGTAAAACCATGAGATGCTAACATATCTTCTTGAGATATTCCCATTTCTTCAAGAAGCATTGGATTTATTGGATTTCCATCTGTTACAATAGCATATTTATATTGTTTATCACCAATTTCTTCTTGAGGTTTTCCATTAATAAATGCTTGTCCATCAATAATTTGTATTGTATCGCCAGCTATTCCAATACAACGTTTGATATAATTTTCTCTTTTATCAACAGGACGATAAATTATTTCTCCAAAATTTCCTGTAAAAACATTACCTGTTGAATTATCAACAATTCTATCATTTACAACAGCATCTCGTCCTAAATCACGAACAAAAGAATAATAACTATTTGATTGTGCGTTTAAACAAACTGTATCTCCTTCTGGAAAATTAAATACTACAACATCATTATTTTTAACAGTAGTTAATCCTGCAAGACGATGATAAGGCCATTTTATCCATTCAACAAAAGATTTTGTATTTTGTGTAAATGGTAATGTATGATGAACAAAAGGAACTGACAATGGTGTATTTGGCATCTTTGGTCCATAATGATATTTGCTAACAAACAAATAATCACCAACTAACAATGATTTTTCCATTGATGATGTTGGTATTTTGAATGCTTCAATAAAAAATATTCTTATTATAGTTGCAGCAATAACTGCAAATATCACAGCGTCAATCCATTCAATAGTTTTGGTTTGTTTTTCAACACCACGTTTTTTCCAAAATGCCCAATGTACTTTTTGTGTAATGCAAAAATCAAAAATAATGATTAATCCTAATAATAACCACCAATTTTTCAACCATATTACAAAAAGAAGGTAAATTGCGGTATATATTCCGAATTTCACCCATTTATTTGAAAATATTTTTTTCATAGTTTATTTGTGTAAAATAATATAAAAGAAGCAATTACCTTCTAAATGTTACAAATTAAAATTTCATCATATCGTCCATACTATAAAAACCAGATGGTTTTCCAAACAAGAATTCTGCTGCTAAAACGGCGCCAAATGCAAGACCTGTTCTATTATAAGCTGTATGTGTAATTTGGATATCATCTATATCAGAAAAATACTTAATAGAATGAGTTCCTGGAACTTCTCCTTCACGAACAGAATCGATAAGAATTTCGTTTTGTTTTGGATTTTGATCTAAAGTCCAAGCATTTTTACGATCAAGTTTTTCCATAACGCCTTCTGCTAGAGTAATTGCAGTTCCACTTGGTTTGTCAAGTTTGTGAATATGATGAATTTCTTGCATTTTAACATCATAATTGTTAAAACCATTCATCATTTCTGCCAAAAATTTATTCAAACGGAAAAATATGTTAACACCGATAGAATAATTAGAAGAATAAAAGAAAGTTTTGTCTTCTTCAGCGCACATGCGTTTTACTTCAGGAAGTTTTTCAAGCCAACCTGTTGTTCCTGAAACAACTGGAATTCCAGCATGAAAACATTTCATATAATTACCAAAAGCAGCATCTGGACGAGTAAATTCAATTGCAATGTCTGCTTTTTGAAGATGTTGATCATCAAATTCTTGAGGGTTTATCAAAGCATCTTCGATAAATACTATTTCGTGACCACGAGAAACAGCCACATTTTCTATTTCATGGCCCATTTTTCCGTAGCCAATAAGTGCAATTTTCATATTTTTTGTTAAAAATTATGATACAAAGTTATAGAATAAAAAGAAAAAGGAACAATAAATTTTGTTAAAAAAGTTATTGTTCCTTTTAAATAATGTGAAAGTAAATTTTTATAAAAAATTCGTGCGAAAAATAACTTTCAATTAATAAAATTAATAATCTAAAATGTTAGTTAAAAACTATTTAACTAAGTTAACAACAGCTTCGAAAGCGTTAGGATTATTCATCGCTAAATCAGCAAGAACTTTACGGTTCAATTTGATATCTTTCTTAGCCATCTTACCGATAAATTCAGAGTAAGACATGTTGTAACCTCTAACTGCTGCGTTGATACGTGCAATCCAAAGAGCGCGGAAATTGCGTTTTTTCTTCTTGCGATTTATATAGGCATGCAAGAGACCTTTTTCGTATGTGTTTTTAGCTACAGTCCAAACATTTGATCTGCAACCAAAATATCCTCTTGTAAGTTTAAGGATCTTTTTTCTTCTGTTGCGTGATGCAACAACATTCACTGATCTTGGCATAATTCAATTGTTTTTTTGAACGTAAGCGACAGTTCTGTTTTTATTTTTAAACTTCTGTTCTTAGCAGCTCAACGTTCTGGTTAAACTTAAATAATTGTTATAAAAATTAAAACCTAAAAAAATCTTTTAGTGCATTACTAATAATTCTTTGATAGCGTTAAGGTTTGCACCTTCAACAACACCAAAGTATCTAAGATTTCTTTTTCTTTTTGTTGACTTTTTAGTCAAAATGTGGCTCTTATAGGCATGTTTTCTTTTAATGATGCCTGAAGCAGTTAGTTTGAACCTTTTTTTTGTGGCACAATTTGTTTTTGTTTTTGGCATTTTATTTATCCTTTAAGTCGTTACTAACGCACGAATTATTTTATCTATTTCTTTTTAACTGGAGTAATTAAGATTGTCATCTTTTTACCCTCAAGTAGAGGCATCTGGTCTACTCGACCAAACTCTTCTAGTTGGTCGGCAAACTTCAGAAGAAGTATTTCGCCTTGTTCTTTAAACAAAATTTGGCGTCCTTTGAAAAATACATACGCTCTAACCTTGTCACCATCAGTTAAAAACTTCTTTGCATGATTTAGTTTAAATTCAAAATCATGATCATCGGTTTGAGGTCCGAAACGTATTTCTTTAACCTGTGTTTTGGCTGTCTTGGCTTTCTGTTCTTTCAATTTTTTCTTGAGCTGATACAGAAATTTCTGATAGTCAATAATTTTACATACAGGTGGAACTGCATCTGGTGATATTTCAACCAAGTCAAGTTCCATTTCCTCTGCAAGTTGCAGAGCTTCTTCTCTCGACATTACAAGATTGTTGTCTTGTATATTGTCGCCCACTACGCGAACTGTCTTAGCTCGTATTCTGTCGTTTATTCTATGAGTGGGTTGGTCTGTCGGTCTAGCTATAGTAGTGTCCTCCCAAAATTAAGTTAATATCGAATTTATTTATTCTTCAGGATTTAATTCCTTTTTAATTTCATTTTGCAAAAATTGTTCAAATTCTTCAATTGTCATTGAACCAAGGTCTTGTTTTCCTTGTTTTCTTACTGATACTTTGTTTTCAGCAACTTCTTTTTCTCCAACAATTAACATAAAAGGAACGTGTTTTGTTTCATTATCACGTATTTTTTTACCAATTTTTTCGTTTCTGTCGTCAACTTCTGTACGAATGTCTATTTCGTTAAACCTTTCTGCTAATTTATAAGCATATTCGTTGAATTTTTCGCTAATTGGTAATATTTGTGCTTGTACTGGTGTTAACCACAATGGGAATTTTCCTTCTGTGTTTTCAATCAATACTGCTATAAAACGTTCCAAAGAACCAAATGGCGCACGGTGAATCATTACTGGACGATGTTTTTTATCATCAGCTCCAATATATTCTAGATTAAAACGTTCTGGTAAATTATAGTCTACTTGAATTGTTCCAAGTTGCCATTTTCTACCTAGTGCGTCTTTTACCATAAAGTCTAGTTTTGGACCATAGAATGCAGCTTCGCCTGTTTCAACTATTGTTGGCAATCCTTTTTCTTTGGCTGCGTCAATAATTGCTTGTTCTGCCATATTCCAATGTTCATCTGTTCCTATATATTTTTCTTTATGGTCTGGATCTCGTAATGAAACTTGTGCTGTATATTCTTTAAAATGAAGTATTTTAAAGATATAAAGTATAATGTCTATAACTTTACAAAATTCTTCTTTAATTTGATCTGGACGTACAAACAAGTGTGCATCATCTTGTGTAAAACTTCTTACACGGGTAAGTCCATGTAATTCACCACTTTGTTCGTAACGATAAACTGTACCAAATTCTGCAAATCTTAATGGTAAATCTTTATAACTACGTGGTTTTAAAGCATAAATTTCACAGTGGTGAGGACAATTCATTGGTTTTAGCAAAAATTCTTCGTTTTCTGAAGGAGTATGGATTGGCTGAAATGAGTCTTTTCCATATTTTGCATAGTGTCCAGATGTTACATAAAGTTCTTTTTGTCCTATATGTGGGGTTATCACTTGAAGATAACCATATTTTTTCTGAATTTTAGCTAAAAAACGTGTTAATGTTTCGCGTAAAACTGTTCCTTTTGGCAACCAAAGAGGAAGTCCTTGTCCCACTTTTCCAGAAAATGCAAATAATTCCATGTCTTTGCCAATTTTACGATGATCTCGTTTTTTGGCTTCTTCTAATAAAACAAGGTATTCGTCAAGCATTTTTTGTTTTGGAAATGCAACACCATAAACACGTGTCAACATTTTATTGTTTTCGTTTCCTCGCCAATAAGCTCCTGCAATACTTGTGATTTTTACAGCTTTAATTAAACCTGTTGATGGCAAGTGAGGTCCACGACAAAGGTCGGTGTAATCTCCTTGAGTATATTCTGTTATTTTTCCATCTTCAAGTTCACTGATAAGTTCTGTTTTGTAATTATCTTTTTTAGCTGAGAAAAATGCTAATGCTTCGTCTTTTGAAACCTCTTTGCGTTCAAATGGTTTGTTTTCACGAGCAATTTCTATCATTTTTTTCTCAATTGCTTCAAAATCGGCATCGGTAATTATCTTACCTTCTGGCAATTCGATATCGTAATAAAAGCCATTTTCAAGAGCAGGACCTATTCCAAATTTTGTACCTGGATATAATTTTTCGAGTGCTTCTGCCATTAAGTGTGCTGCAGAATGACGAAATGTATGTTTGCCTTCTTCGTCTTCCCATTTATGAAAAACGAGTGTACCATCTTCTTTGATAGGACGTGTGGCGTCCCAAGGATTGCCGTTGAAAGTAGCCGAAAGAACTTCTTTGGCTAAACTGTTACTCAGTGACTTAGCTATGTCAAGCGGTGTTGAATTTTCCGCAAATTCTTTAACGGAATTATCCGGGAATGTTATTTTGATCATTTTTCTTTATGATTTTCTAAAATAATGCGCGCAAATTTAATATTTATATGTGTAAACAAAAAAATTATATTACTGATTTTTCGTTTTTTTTTAATTTTTTTTTTGATTTTGGTGTTTGATGTTTTATTTGATTTTTTTTTATATATTATATAAGGTGTAGTTTATTGTTTTTTATATTTTTCCTGCAACTTTTGACCCTAAATAAACGGCTAATATTCCCAAAAAAACACTTATTGAGATATAAACCGCCGTTGATAAATAGTCGCCTGTTTTTATTAATCCAAAACTTTCGTTTGAAAATGTGCTAAATGTTGTAAACCCTCCACAAAATCCTACGGTTAATAATATTTTTAAATTTTCACTTATTTCATTTTTATTAAATAATTCACAAAATAAACCTATTAAAAAACAACCTAATATGTTTATCAAAAATGTTGCTAAAGGAAAACTTCCAAATATTGAAAATTTTAAATATTTTGATATTAAATATCTTAAAACGCCACCAATTCCACTTCCTAATAATACAAATAATATATTTTTCATTTTTTTACATTTTTTGATTACAAAATTAGAATACTTTTTTAATTTTACACAAAAATTTCTTTTTTTTAAAAGATTTCTATAAAAATGAACCAACATAATTTTCACATTCAGAATAGTTTTGAAGAGTATATGACTCTTGAACGTTCAATGTCACAAAATAGCATTGAAGCTTATACTCGCGACATTGATAAATTAGCTTTTTTTTCTGAAACTTTCTTAAAAGATAGAAATTTTGAAGAAATAACAGCTGACGAACTTTCTGCTTTTATGGAATGGATTGCAAAAATTGGAATGAAACCAAGATCTCAAGCTAGAATTTTGAGTGCAGTTAAACAAATGTATCGTTTTATGATGTTTGAAAACTTGATAGAAGATACGCCCGCAGCAATGCTCCAATGTCCAAAAATGGGAATGATGTTGCCAAATGTTTTAACTGTAGAAGAAATCGACAAAATTGAAGCTGCTATTGATTTAAGTAGCGATGAAGGTGAACGAAATCGTGCTATTATTGAAACTCTTTATAGTTGCGGATTGCGAGTTTCGGAACTTATCAATCTAAAAATCAGCGATATATTTTCTGATCAAAGTTTTATTAAAGTTACCGGTAAAGGCGACAAAACTAGAATTGTTCCTATAAGCGAAACTGCATTAAAATACATAAATTTTTATATTGAAAAAATGCGTTGTCATTTGGCTATCAACAACGAAAATAAAGATTACCTTTTTTTGAATCGTCGTGGTCGAAAACTTACTCGCGTTATGATTTTTACTATTGTAAAACGCTTAGTTGAAATTGCTGAAATTGAAAAAAATGTAAGTCCTCACACTTTCCGACATTCATTTGCAACTCATTTAGTGGAAGGAGGTGCTGATTTAAGAGCAGTTCAAGAAATGCTTGGTCACGAATCTATTCAAACCACCGAAATTTATACTCATCTAGATAGTTCGTATCTTAGAGACGAAATTCTTACTTATCATCCAAGAAGTGATAAACGTAAACAAATTCTTGAAATTACAGATAATGATGATTTTAACAATGATTTTTTTGTAAATAATGAAATTGAAATTCCAGCTGAAACTCCTCATGAAGAACTGGGAATATCTGACGAAAATATGGAAGACTGTTTGACTGAATCAGAACCCAAATATGCCGAATTTTATTTTAAAGACAAAGACATTGTCCCCCAACCAGAGAAAGAACAGCTTGAAATAGAAGAAGATTATTCTGACAATGAAGATTTTGAAGAAGAAGAAACCGAAAAATCAGAAGATTTTGATAATGTTGAAGATTTAATAAACGATGATTATTTTCATCCTTCAGAAGATGTTATAGATGATGAAGGTTTTGATGATGTTGAAGAATTATTAAAAATGAATCAAAATCTTGATAATGAAAAAACTGAATAGCCAACAAATTATTTTGAAGGCTATTCAATTATTTTTAAAATTAATTGCTATAAATAATTTTCACTTTATTTTTTCCATTATAAGATTTTGGATATTTGTCAATACCTATGTTCTGTCCCCAAATTATATTAGATTGATTACCATTTAATTTATATGTTAATTCTCCAGACAAAATTTGTGATTTTGAAACTTGTGTAGCTTCAATGTCAAAACCATAATGATAAAAACAATTTGTAAAAATAGTCTCATGACTTTCTCCACAAACAGTTCCTATTCTGTCTCCAACAACTTTAGCAATAGCAAAACAATTTTTGAAATGTGATTTATATGCATAACCAGCAATAGCTCCAACACAATGATCACCATTAATATAAGAATCAACAATACCTAAATTTAAAACTTCTGTTATACCATATGTATCTTCATAATCACCGTTTGTAGCATAAATAAAACCTTGATTAAATTTATAAGGTTGATTTATATAAACACCACTTATAGTATGCCCATTTCCATTAAAAGTTCCACACATACGAATTTTTTCTTTTCGTCCATCACCATCTAAATCAGCATCATATCCAATAGTTTTCCACTCATATAAATTTTCATAATTTTCAATCAAATTTCCATCTTTATCTAATACTTGATTATTTAATACAATATCATTAGTTAAAATTGCATCTACATAAACATAATACACCATTGTTACCCCATCTTTATCCGCTTTTTTTAAATAATAACCTTGAGGACAAGAATTTACCAATTCTGCAAAACGAACTAATTCTTTAGATGAAGAAATTTCAGCAACTATTTTTTTTATAGGTCCTAAGGTTCCACATCGGGTACACATACCTTCTACAAATTTATGTTTTCTACAATTTTGTGCTTCTGAAATTGTTGAAAGGAATAATAAAAAAAACAAAATAAAACAACGAATTCTTATTTGTTCATTTTTTTTTATATTAATAGCCATATTCAAAAATTTAAATTTCTCAAAAATATGAATAATTTATAAAAAAAAAGAAATTATAACTCTTAAAATATGAATTTATAAAAAAACTTATAATATATTTGCAAAATAATTTTTGTAAGAATATAATTTTTTATAATAAATATTATGTCTAAAATAAAAAAAATAACTTATAATATTATTGATTATTTATTTCCACAATTACTATATAAGAAAAAGTCATTTTCACAAGATGGAGAAGATATGTTGCTTGCGTCATTTTATGAAAATCAAAAAAATTACAAAGGATTTTTTATTGATGTAGGAGCTCATCATCCTTTCCGTTTTTCTAATACGGCATTTTTTTATAATCAAGGTTGGAAAGGAATAAATATTGAACCAACACCTAATTTATTTAAAAGATTTAAAAAACATAGAAAACGTGATATTAATTTAAACTACGGAATTGGTAATGGCGACACTTTAACTTTCTATATCTTTAATGAGGGAGCTTTAAATACTTTTGATCAAAATCTTGCAAAGGAAAGAGATGGAAGTAAAAATGGAAAATACAAAATAATTAATAAAGTTTCTATTCAAACACAAACTCTTGAAAACATTTTAGATAATTATTTACCCAAAAATCAAATAATAGATTTTCTAACAATAGATGTAGAAGGTTTTGATTATCAAGTATTAACTTCTAACAATTGGGGAAAATATATTCCAAAATATATTATGATAGAATGCGAATCTTCTGTTGAAAATTTAAATAATGATCCAATTTACATATTTTTAAAGTCAAAAAATTATGAATATGTAGGTCGTACTAAAAGAACTTCTATTTTTAGACACAAAGATTAGCTTATATCTCAAACACCTCAAAATCATCTTCATGACCAAGAAACAATTCTTTCATATCAGAAGATGATGTATGTGTTATAAATATTTGTTCAAAATTATTTTCTTCAAGTATCAGATTTACAATACGTTTTACACGTTGAGAATCTAATTTATCAAGAATATCATCTAAAAGTAAAATTGGAGTTTTACCACTTTGTTTTAGATATGAAAATTGTGCAAGTTTCAAGGCTGCAAGATATGTTTTTTGTTGACCTTGCGAACCTGCATTTTTTAATGGCAACTCTCCTATTTCAAACAATAAATCATCTTTATGAATGCCACAAGATGTATATTGTAATGCGCGGTCTTTTTCGAGACTGGTTTCTAATAATTCTTCTAAATCACTAGTTAATAATTGCGAATAATATTTTAATTCTGGTATTTCTTTTTGGTCTGATATCAACGAATAATATTTTTGAAATTCAATTGTAAATTTTTCTATAAATTTTTTACGTCCTTGAAATATAATGTTTCCATTTGATATTAAATGCATATTCCACATCAACATCAATGATGGATCAAATATTGAATTTGCTGATTTTAAATATTTATTTCGCTGAATAAGTGCACGATTATAATTTTGTAGTGCTGTTAAAAATTTAGTATCTTTTTGAGATACAGCAGAATCTATAAATTTTCGACGTTCAGCACTTCCATCAAATATTAATTTTATATCTTGAGGATTAATAATAACTAAAGGTATTAAGCCTATATGATCTGATATTTTTTCGTATTCTTTATCGTTGCGTTTCAACGATTTACCTTTGGTTTTGTTGAAATTTAAAACGATATTTTCTTCCATTTCATCAATGTCATAAACTCCACGAATTGTAAAAAATTCTTCATCATTACGAATGTTTTGATTATCTGTTGGATTTAAAAAACTTTTGCTAAAAGATAAATAATATAAAGCATCTAAAACATTAGTTTTTCCAACGCCGTTGCAACCTGTAAAACAATTAATTCGCTTTGAAAAAAGAAATTCGCGCGACTCATGGTTTTTAAAATTGACTAATGTAAGTCTTTTGATACGCATTTTTAAAAATCGAGATTAAGATCTTTTTTTAATAAATCTAAATTTTCATTTTGTTTACTCAAATATCTATATTTGTCAGCATCTGTATAAACTGCTGTTGCATTGTCTGTTGAAGAATCAATTTTGGTTACAACATCTATTTTACAATTATGTAATTGTTTTCGTAAATAATTGATAAATCCTGATTTTACTTCATTAATAGCTTCATCTTGAAGAGAATTTTGAAGCGTCATCTCTATTACATAATTATCTTTTATAACGGGTTGTCGCCCAACAAAAATAGCATGTAAACGTGGTTTTTTGACTTTATAAATTTCTGCTAATTTCCCCCATAATTCTGTCAATTGTTCTTGTGTAAAATCTCGAACTTCAGTTTCTACAACACTATTATTTGTTGTGGTGGTTTCTGTTGATTGTTGTGGTTGTTGAACCGTAATTGTTTTATTTTTTAAGTAATCTTTTATAGAAATACTTGCGGTTGCTTTTCTCCCATCTGCCATTTGTTGTGCAGGAGAATTTTGTGAATAAGCTTGAATTGTTGACGAAATGGTTTCTTTTGTTTGATTTTGAATTGGTTGATTGGGTTGTTGAACTTGTTGTATAGGCTGAACAGATTGTGTAGGTTGTGTTGAAACTACTTGTTGAACCACAACTTGTTGACCTGTAATTTTGTTTCCAATATTACACAATTGCATCAACATTAATTCAACTAATAATCTTTTACTTTTGCTTTCTCGATAATCTAAATCACATTTATTAGTGATATTTAGTGCTGTATACAAAAATGGAATACTTACACTCTCAGCTTGTTTTTTATAACGATCTTTTATGCCAGCTCCAACTTCTAATAATTGAAGAGTTGCTTGATCTTTACAAACCATAATATCTCTAATATGTTGACTTAAACCGCTTACAAAATGATGAGCATCAAAACCCTTACTAATAATTTCGTTAAAAGTTAAAAGCGAATTTGTTATATCTCCTGCTAAAAAATACTCTATAAGTTTAAAATAATATTCATAATCAAGAACATTTAGATTATTAATAACGTCTTGATAAGTAAACTTTTTACCAGAAAAACTAACAATTTGGTCAAAAAACGAAAGTGCGTCACGCATACCACCATCTGCTTTTTGAGCAATAACATTAAGTCCATCTGTATCTGCTTCTATACCTTCTTTTTTTGCAAGATTTTGTAAGTGTCCAACAATGTTTTCAACCTTCATTCTGTTAAAGTCAAATATCTGACAACGTGACAAAATTGTAGGAAGAATTTTATGTTTTTCTGTTGTAGCTAAAATAAATTTTGCATGAGAAGGAGGTTCTTCCAAAGTTTTTAAAAATGCGTTGAATGCAGCTGTAGACAACATGTGAACTTCGTCAACGATATAAATGCTATATCTTCCAATTTGTGGAGGTATTCGCACTTTATCAATCAATTGGCGAATATCATCAACAGAGTTGTTACTTGCAGCGTCAAGTTCGTGAATATTATAAGAACGATTTTCATTAAATGCTTTACATGATTCACATTCATTACAAGCCTCCAAATCTTCTGTTAGATTCATGCAATTTATTGTTTTTGCAAATATTCGCGCACATGTTGTTTTTCCAACTCCTCGTGGTCCACAAAACAAATATGCTTGTGCTAATTGATTATTCTTGATTGCATTTTTGAGTGTAGCAGTTATACTCCCTTGACCAACAACTGTATCAAAAGATGCGGGACGATATTTTCGAGCTGAAACTATAAAGTTTTCCATAATTCTTTGCGCCAATATTTTCTACAAATATACTTTATTAGATTTAATTTTGAAACTCAAATTACTACTTTTTTAATTTTTTTAAATATTGCAGTGATTCTTTGAGCATTACAGAACCAAATATTTTTAATAATAAAATATACATTACACCAGTTATCAATATTTTTATTAGTAATTTTAAATAAATATTTGAAAAATAAGAAGATACAAAATATCCTCCTAATAAAGAAACTATTGTTATTAATAAATAAGGTGCTATATTTTTTATTACCATTAAATAAGTTAATCCTGTTTGTTTACTAACAAATACGTGTATAATAATTAAAAACAATATATTAACCAAAACATATCCAAATGCAACATAAATCAATCCATGTGATAATGAAAAATACACAACTAATAATTGAATTAAACATTTAAAAATAGTTATCCACATTAAAGTTCCTGATTTTTTACAACTTAAAAGTTGTTTTGTATATAATTGATATATAGGATAAAATGATGCCCAAACACATAAAATTTGTAATATTGAAATACAAGGAATCCATTTATCACCAATTGCAATGGGAATAATTTCAGGTGAAATTAAAGCAAATCCTAATAAACATGGAAATGATAAAAATACAGAAAAACGCATTAATTTATTAAAAACTTTAAGTTGTTGATTATCAGCTTTAACTAATAATGGTTGAGCAACACCTTCAATTGCTGTTGAAATTGTTTGTTGACCCAATGTTGTCCATTTGTTAGCTTGTGCATAAATTCCTACAATGTTTTTTGAATAACTTTTTCCTAACAAAAACGAGAAAATATTATCATTAATTGAAGTAAATATATTAGAAATCAATAATTTAATACTAAATGGCAAAAATTTTAAAACTGGTTTAAAAGATATTTTAAAAGAAGGATGCCATGGACAATAAAACCACATAGATATTGTTAATACTAATACATAGCAAACACTTTGAGAGGCAATTCCCCAATATGAAAATCCATTAATTGCTAATATAAGTCCCAATGTATCAGATATTACTATTGCAATAAATGTTGATTTTGCAATTTCTTTGTTTTTTAAATTTTTGGTTAATATAGCCCAAGGAATTGTTGAAAGACTTGCTATTAGGAAACCTAAAAATTGAAATCTTCCTAATTTAATTAATTCTGGTTCGTTAAAAAAATTTGCTAAAGTTGGAGTTAAAATAAATAAAACTAAAAAAAGAAAAACTCCAATAAAAAAACTTGTCCAAAAAACTGAATTATAATCTTCGTGTGTTGCATCTTTTTTATTAATCAAAGCAACTCGAAAACCACCTTCTTGAATTAAATATGCCATTCCAATAAAAACAGCAAGCAAATTAACCATTCCATAATCAGACTCTGATAACAATCTGGCTAAAAATATACCAAAAGCTAAGTTTAAAACTTGTTGTATAACACTACTTATGCCACTCCAAAATAAGCTATTAGCAGCCTTTTTTTTTAAATTTTCAGCTTCAACTATTGGTTCAGACATTTGATTTTTTATTTTTCACAAAATTATTTAACAAAATAAATTTGACAAATATTTGTTTTGAAATTTTAAAAATTAAAATACAACTTTGCTTAATTTACTAAAATATTAATAAATTTGCCCAATTATGTTTGATAGCATAAATAGATATTTTTTCTATAATAAATTACCTTAAAGATAAACAATTATGAAAATTAAAATGATTTTGGCTTTATCAATTGCCACATTATTAGCTTCTTGTTCAAGCAACAATAATCAAAATTCTAATCAAGCAACATCTTTTACTCCTAAAACAGCCAAAGAAGCTGTACAAATTATTTTAAATCAATGGAATAAAGAAATTACTGATTTTGAAGGGGAAGAACAAGTTGCTAAAAATCAACCTACTCATTTTACTAATTATGATATTGATGGTGATGGTATTAACGAAATGATTATTTGTCATTTATATCAAGACGAATACACCTCAGGACCAAATTGGACAGCATTTTGTACAAATAATTCAGAAGGATTTAAATTAATTGCTATTAGTAATATTATGGGGCAATTTGGTGATTTAGCTTTATTTGATAAAACTATTAGAACTTCGTTTGGTAATGAAAGTAGTAAAATTTCAGGTACTAAATATTTTACTTTTGAAAATAGCAAAGTGTCTTTAATTTATACTGATACTGTAGAAATTATTGATTCTGAAAATTCAGAAGATGAAGATAATGAAGAAAATTGGACTGATAAATATACAATATTTGACAATAATAAGCAATCAGAAACTACAATTACTGCTGAAGAATATGATTCTTTTGCTGATAAATTAGCTGAAAATCAAAGTATTCAAGATTTAGTTTGGACTAAAATAGAATAAAATAAAGTAGTAAGATTTTTTCTTACTACTTTATTAGTTAGAAATTTAATAATTTTTTTTATATATTAAAAAAAACTAATTTGGAGGTTATTATTTTTTTTGTTGAATTTTGAAAAAATATTTTCGATTTAAAGAAATATATTTCTTATGACAAAAATAAAGAACATATTTTTGGGTACTCTATTTTTATTAATCTGTATCAATTTTGATTATTGCAAACAAAAATCTTTTAAAAGTATTGTTTATGAAAATATTGGAATGAAAATATCAATATTAGATGATATGACAGAAAATAAATATGATAATATTTATTATATTTTTAATAAAAATATTTCTATATCAATAAAATCAATTCACAATAATCAATCATGCGATACAACAAATAATAATGATGGAATGTGCTCTATGATGAAAACCATTAATGAACTAAATATCGACACTACAACAATAAATATAATTGAAGCTACTAAATGTTGTAAAATTCTTAATGGAAAAAATTCTTTTAACGAAAATTATTTAATAAAAGAAATACGATGTCAAAATCACATAAAAAATATCATTTCAATAAAATATTCTGAAGAAGAAACTGAAAACGCTGAAATTATTATGAATTCAGCAAAACCTTTATGTAAATCTAAATAAAATGAATCTTAAATTTTTAATTTTTTTATTTGCTATTATATTAACAATAAATAGTTGTCAACCACCACAACCAAAACAATTTGAATGTAAAAAAATAGGAATATCATTTACAGGATACGAAGATATGCAAATATCATCTAATGATGATGAAATTTTTAATTGTTTTAATGATAATATCGGAGTTTGCATACAATTAACTGATGCTGAAAATGTTAACAATATTGATAGTTTAGCTCAACATATTTATTATCAAAAAACTCAAAATCTTGCACTTGATAGTAAAATTAAACTTAACGAAATAAAACAAAAAACATTGCAAAACAATTATTTAGATGGTTATTACACAACAGGTGCAGACAATGGGAAAGGTGTTAATTGGATTTTTGTTTTAGCTAAATCAAAAACAAAACCTTTAATTTATTTTATGGTGATTTCGTACACAAGAGAAGTTGATGAAAATCAATTAAATACAATAATTAATTCATTTAAAACAATTCCAACAATTAATATTTTTGATGAATAAAAATAATTAGCCAAAAAACAATTCAATTTTTGCGCAAATTTTAATCATAAAATGGGAAAAATAAGACAATTATTAACCGAAAATAGTTTTTCTACTCTATTTATAAAATATAAACAAATAATTTATTATATATTTTTTGGAGTTGTTAGTACAATAGTTAACATTTTAACGTTTTGGATTTGTAATTCGTTACTAAATATTAATTATTTGATAGCCAATGTAATTAGTTGGATTACAGCTGTATTTTGTGCTTATATAACAAATAAATTATGGGTTTTTGAAAGCAGAGGCAAATCTAGAGAAGAAAATATTTATGAAGCTATTCAATTTTATATATTTCGACTTATATCTTTGGGTATGGATATGGCTTGTATGTATATAATGATTGATATTTTACAAATAAAAGAAATTATTGCTAAAATTGTTGCTAATGTAGTAGTTGTGGTAGCAAATTATATTTTTAGTAAACTAATAATATTTAAAAAAAGACAAGAAAAAAATGAGAATTAAAAAATATATTTTTAATTCTCATTATAACCTAATATCACAAAAAAATAAACCTATTCTTTGTGATGTCCACAATGTCCAGTACCATGACAACATTCATGATTAGGATTATCACGATGTTCACAATGTTCGTGATCGCCATGTTTATGACCATCTTCGTGTTCGTGACAATGTCCACAACAATGACCTTCATGATGAACGTGTCCGTGTTCAATTTCTTCTTCAGTTGCTTCGCGAACTGATTTAACAACTCCTTCAAAATAAAGATCTTTACCTGCCATTTGATGATTAAAATCCATTTTAATTGATTCTTCAAGAATTTCAAGAATAGTACCATTAAAATGATTTCCTCTATTGTCTTGCATAGGAAGAACGTTGCCTACAAAAATTACTTTTTCATCAATAACTCCATTATTTTCAAACACATTACGAGGGATAGAAACTACCATTTTAGGGTTATATTCGCCATATCCTTCAGCTGGAGATAGATGAAATTTAAATGAATCACCTTCATTTAATCCATCAAGATAAGATTCAAATTTTTCGAGAAGCATACCTCTTCCAAATAAAAATTCTAATGGACGATCATCTGGAGTTTCTTCTACAATAGAACCATTTTCTTGGGTTCTAAGTATATAGCCAATTGCTACTACTTTATTTTTGCTAATATTCATATTTTTATAGAAATAAATTTCAAAATTATTTTCCGACAAAATTAATTGATTTTTTTAAGATTAAAAATTGTTTTTCTTCAAATATTTTTTTTGCAAATAGGACAAAAATATAATACTTTTGTGGCATAAATGGCTGAGTAGTTCAATGGATAGAACGTCGGTTTCCTAAACCGTAAATTTGGGTTCGATTCCCAGCTCGGCTACATTTATGAACTTGCTAAAATATAGCAAGTTCTTTTTTTATTTTGCAATTTCTTATATCATACAAAATAATTTATTAATTATTCTTACTACTCACTTAATAATTATCTATAAAAAATATATATAAAAATGGAAGAAGGAAATAAAGATTTAACCCCTAATAAAAAATTCACATTAAAAGAATTATTTATTGGAAAAACCACAAATAATACTATTCAATTAATAAGAAACGCTATTGTTGAAGGTTCAAGAATTGCAATTAATTTAATGTTGCTTTGGATTTGCTATGATCTTATTATGAACCAAAACCAATATAATGTAACTATTTTTAATAAAGAATTTGATTTAGTTTTAACAATTTGTACTATAATAGCTTCTATGCTGTCAGGAATAGCAAATTATATATTTAGTACAATTTGGGTTTTTCATAAAAAACAAAAAGGTAACAATATATCTAGATTTATTGTTTTTACATTGATTGGAGCTGTTGGACTTGGTATAAATGCAGGAATTACCGTTTTTTTAACAAAAACTGGTATTAATTATTTGATTAGCAATCTAATAGCTCAAATTATAGTATTTTTCTTTAATTTTGTGATGCGTAAAAAAATTGTATACACACTTATGAGTAAAGAAAAACAAGAATTGAAAAACGAATAGCAAAAATAAAAAATCTCAAAAATTAAAAAAGTTTTAATTTTTGAGATTAAAAAATAACAATTTATAAATTAATAAGTTAAAATTTCTAAACCATTATCAGTCATAACAAAAGTATGTTCCCATTGAGCAGAAGGTAATTCATCGTCCGACACCACAGTCCAACCATTATCTTCGTCAATAAAAACACGCCAATCACCCATATTAATCATAGGTTCAATAGTGAAAACCATTCCTGGAACTAAAAGCATACCAGTACCTTTGCGACCATAATGTTCCACTTCAGGATCTTCATGAAATTTTAAACCAACACCATGACCACATAAATCACGAACAACAGTATATCCATTGTCATGAGCATGACGCTGAATAGCATTTCCAATATCACCAACAAAACAATAAGGAAAGGCAGCTTTCATTCCTACTTCAAGACATTCTTTTGCAACACGAACAAGTTTTTCTTTTTCAGGAGATGTTTTTCCAATAATAAACATACGTGAAGCATCAGAATAATAGCCATTTAGAATTGTTGTTATATCAACGTTAACAATATCACCTTCTTCTAAAACTATGTCATCACTTGGAATTCCATGACAAACCTCTTCGTTTATAGAAACACAAACACTTTTTGGATAACCATTATAACCTAAACAAGCAGGAATAGCTCCATTTTTTACAATAAAATCATGAGCAAGTTTATCAATTTCGTTTGTAGTCATACCTTCTTTAATATTTTCGGCAACAAGATCTAAACAAGCGGTATTGATAACTCCACTTTTTCTAATTCCATCAATTTGTCCTGGCGTAAGAATTAATCCACGACGAGGAACAAGATGTCCTTTACTTTGATAAAATAATATTTTTCTATCCATTTCAGTAGGTTCCTGACCTTTTGGAACCACCCAATTTTTTTTCTTAAACAGATGCATTTTTGATGAAATTTAACTTCTATTTTGAAATTGCAAAATTAATAAAAAATATGTTAAACAATATTTTTTATAAATATTTCACCAAAAAGAAAAAAAACATACCTTTTTAAAAGAAAAAAAGCTAAAAATTCCGTAAAAAAAGAAAGTAATCTATATACAACCAAAAATAGATATTATATTTGCACAGCCAAATTTCAAACATAATGCGAAAATTGAACACTATAAAAAATTGTGCATTATTAAAAAAAATAATGCTACTATTAATCACGGTATTAACATTTATACCAGCTTTGGCACAACTTCGCTATTCAAATGGATATGTGTTGGTTTTAACGTCATATTCACAAGAATCGAATAAAGTAATAAACTTTGTTTCTGATTTAGACGAAACACTAGCTCAATCTGGATTAGAATTTGGAGTTAAAGTTGAAAAATTAGGTTACGGAGCTTTAAACGAAATAAATAATTGGCACTCAAAAATGCACGAAATATTAGATAAACAAGATTTATCTAAATTAAAAGCCATAATTTTATTAGGACAAGAAGCTTGGGCTGTTTATATTAGTTTAAATGGACCTAGACCTGAAGTTCCATTTTATGGAAATTATATTAGTACATACGGTGTTATAATACCAGAATATGTTGAAAATTATTCCACATGGGAACCTTTAAGTATCGACACAAAAATTTATGCTGATTCTAAAGGTCGCGCTGGGGCTGTTATGAACAATTATGATTTTTCTTCCAATATCAAACTTATTTTAAGCATTTATCCTAAAGTAAAAAAAATAGCATTTTTATCTGATAATACTTATGGTGGAGTTTCTCTTCAAGCTAATTTTAAAAAAACAATGAAAGAAAAATTTAAAAATCTTGAACCTATATTATTAGATGGAAGAAAATATTCTGTTGAAGATATTCATCAAAAAATCAATGAATTGCCACAAGATGCTGTTTTGCTTTTAGGGTCTTGGCTTGTTGACAATAAAGGAACCTATTTTATGACAAGAGATATTCCATATTTAGTTTCTGATAATCCAAAACTTCCTGTTTTCACTATTTCAGGTATTGGAATAGAAAATGTTGCTATTGGAGGATTTGTTCCTTCTTATGAATTAGATTCTAAATTTATAATTAATGACATTAAAAGATTTTATTCTGGAACTGATAATGGAAAATCATACAAATATAATAGCAACGATTATAAATTTAGGAGCAAAGCTCTTAAACAGATGGATATCCACGAAAATATTTTACCACAAGGATATAAAATTATCGACTCTTCTGATGTTCAACTTGAAGAATACAAAAAGAATAATAGATTCCTTATTATTATTAGTATTATTGGTATTGTTGCAACATTTGTAATTTTATTACTTTTAATAAAAAACAAACAAAATACAAACAAACTAAAAATTCAAAGTAAAGAACTTGCAATAGCCAAAGAAGACGCCGAAAAAAGTGATAAATTAAAATCAGCTTTTTTAGCAAATATGAGTCACGAAATAAGAACACCATTAAATGCAATAATTGGTTTTTCTTCGTTGATGATAGATGCTAACGATAATCAAAAACAAGAATATTATAAAATAATAAATACTAATTCAGAAATTTTACTTAAATTGGTTGACGAAATTGTTGACTTTTCTAAAATTGAGTCTGGATTAATAGAACTTAAATATCAAAAATTTAACATTTCTGAATATTTTAGAGAACTTAAAAAAACCTTAAGTCTCAATAAACCTGATAATATAGATTTTATTTGCGAAATTCCATACTATAATTGCGAAATAAATTACGATAAGGAAAGACTATCTCAATTAGTAAACAATTTAGTAAACAATGCTTTTAAATTTACCCCACAAGGTCGTGTTACAATGGGGTTTAAATTAGAAAAACAAGGTATAATTATTTATGTTTCAGACACAGGTATTGGAATTGCTAAAGAAAATTATAAACGCGTATTTCAAAGATTTGAAAAAATTAGTCCATTTATTCAAGGTGCAGGATTAGGACTTTCGGTTTGCAAAGCAATTGTTGAGAAATCAAAAGGTTTAATAGAAATTGAATCAGAAATTGACCATGGAACAATTTTCAATGTTCATATTCCATGTGAAGTATCATTTTCAAAAGATATAAAAAATGAAAATATTTCGTTGATAGAACAAAAAGAAACAAATAAAATTCTTAATGTAGCATTAAAAATATTATATGCAGAAGATAATGAAAGTAATTCTACACTAGTTAAACATATTTTATATGATTATCAAGTAATTCATGTAAACAACGGTCAAAAAGCTGTAGAAGCAATGCAAAACGATTGGTTTGATCTTGTTTTAATGGACATAAAAATGCCAGAAATGGATGGTATTGAAGCTGTTAAAGCTATTCGTCTTTTTGATAAATCTACACCAATAATAGCTCTTTCTGCATACGCTTATAATAGCGATCGCCAAATTGCTATTGATGCTGGGTTTAATGATTTTATTACTAAACCATTTTCAAAAAACAAATTGTTTAGTGTTATTGAAAAACTAATGTAATCTATTTTATATATGGAAATTATTATTAATGAAAAACAAAAAGCAAATATACAACAAGCTGCTAATTTAATAAAAAACTCAAAACAAGCAATTGCTTTTACAGGAGCTGGTATTTCTGTTGAAAGTGGTATTCCTTCTTTTAGAGGCGAAGGTGGATTATGGAATAAATATGATAGTAATATATTATCATTGAGCCGCTTTTATAATAATCCCGCTACTGCTTGGATTAAAATTAAAGAAATTTTTTACGACTTTTTTGGGAAAGCAAAACCTAATGCTGCTCATATTGCTTTAGCAAATCTTGAAAAAATGGGACTAATCAAAGCCGTTATAACTCAAAACATTGACAACCTTCATCAAGATGCGGGTAGCAAAAATGTTATTGAATTTCATGGCACTTGTAGCAGTATGGTTTGCATACAATGTGGCAAAAAATATGAAAGCAAATATGTTGATTTAAAACAGCTACCACCTCATTGTAGTTGTGGGGGTGTTTTAAAACCAAATTTTGTTTTTTTTGAAGAAGGTATTCCTTCCGACGCCTACAAAAATTCTCAAAATTTGATTCAAAAAACCGATTTAATAATTATTATTGGTACCACAGGTGAAGTTATGCCTGCTGCATATCTTCCTCAAATTGCAAGCAATAATGGAGCTAAAATTATTGAAATAAATCCTCAAAAATCTGCTTTTACTAATTCTATAACAGATGTATATATAGATTTAAAAGCAGGTGATGCAATGACTGAAATAATGAATAATATCAATTAAAATAAAATGTTAAAATTCAAATTAATTCTATTAATTTCAATAATTTTTATTACAAATATTCAATCTAAAGCACAGCAAAAAGATCAATTATATATAAAATTAGAGCAAATTTTATCAGAAATATCAGACAATTATATTGCTAATATTTCAAAAGAAAAACTTATTAAAGAAACAATTAATAGTTTGTTTAATAATCTTGATCCACACTCAGTTTACAGAACCAAAGAAGAAGCGTTAAAAGACGACCAATTATTAGAAGGTAATTCTATGGGATTGGGTATTGGATATATTTTAATATCTGATACTATGGTTATTGTGTCTATAACAGAAGGTGGACCTGCTCAATTAGCTGGTTTACAACAAGGTGATAAAGTTATTTCTATAAATGATAATGATGTTTCAAATAGACATATTTCTTATAATGAAATCAAAAATTATCTTGTTATTGATTCTAATTCTGACATTATTTTTACAATAGAAAGAGACAATCATTCTAAAACAAAGCAAATTATTATTAAACCAAGTACTGTTCCTAATCCAAGTATAATTTGCTCTTATAAACCTAATGACTCTACTCTTTATTGTAAAATTATAAGGTTTTCAGAAACAACAATTACTGAATTTAATAATATTTGTAAAAAAGATAAAAAAATCAAAAACTTTATTATTGACCTTAGAAATAATAATGGAGGTTTACTAAAAAGCGTTATTAAACTTTGCGATGAATTTTTTGACGAAAACCATATTATTATAAAAACTATTGGAGAAAAAGATAGCACACACAATTTTTTTACAACAAAAAATGGAAAATACTTTAATTCAAGAATTGTTGTTATGATTAACGAAAATACAGCATCTGCATCTGAAGTATTTTCTGGAGCTATTCAAGATTGGGATCGCGGTGTTATTATTGGACGAAGAAGTTTTGGTAAAGGATTAATTCAAAAAAGAATCAATCTTTTTGATGGTTCTCAAATTAGACTTTCTAATGCAAAATACTATACACCTTCGGGACGTTGTATTCAAAAACCTTATACTCCAGGAAATTTTGACAAATATTTTGACGAGATTAATAATAGAAATTTTACTGGTGAATTAGTTTGTGCTGATAGTATAAAACCTCATAACAATGATGTTTTCTATACAATAATTCGACATCGAAAAATATATTCATTAGGTGGAATCACTCCTGATGTTTTTATTCCTCTTCAAAATATCAATATAAAAAATATTATTCTTGAATGTATTTCTCAACAAATATTTGACGATTTTGCTGTTACTTACATTTATAATAACAAATCTTCTTTAAAAAAATATTATAACAATTTTAAACTATATAATAAAGAATTTGTTATCAATGATAATTTAGTTGCAGAACTTTATAAATCTATGCTTCTAAATTCTAAATTAAAATCCAAATATTCTCCAAAAGAAATTGAAAATTGTCTCTATACTGATATCAATAAATCTAAATTAATTATTAAAGCCTCAATAGCAAAATATTTGTTTTCAAACAACGAATATTTTATTTTACTAAATAATGAAGATCCTATTTTTATAAATGCTTTAAAAATAATTGATTCTCCGCAATTATATGAAGAATGCTTATCTGGAGGAATAAAAACTTTTTAGCTAATAAAAAAAAGGCATCTAAAATAGATGCCTTTTTTTATTTGTTAATATTGATCATCATAATATCCACTTCCACCCGACATTCCTTCATCGTCAAGATATTTATCTATAGAAATATCATCGTCGTATTCGTTTGGAAGAAAATTATCTTGAAAATCTGCAAAATCATCATCAAAAAAATCATCATCTTCATCTTCTTCTTTTTCAAGTTCTTCTTCTTTAACCTTAGAATTTTTAGAAGTTTTTTTATTAGACTTTTTAGATGATTTTTTTGAAGAAATAAAATTTCCATCTTCGTCTAACATATCGTCTAAGTCGCCAACAAAATCATCAATGTCAATATCTTCATCAAATTGATCATCGAATTCATCTAATTCGTCGTCATACTTATCATCAGTATAATCATCATCCATATCGTCTGCAAAGTCATCATCGTCATCATCGTTGTTTCTGTATGATTTTTTTTTGCAATCAAATGAATAATGTGTATTTGGCTCACAATAAGCCAATACTTTTGATGTATTTTCAAAATCCATTTTATAATTGTTTTTAAGCATAATTTTTGATTAATTAATCTTTTATAATCAATTTTGTTTGAATTAATATTATATATTTTGATGCAAATATCTATATTTATTGGATACTTTTAATATTATATCAAATATTTTTTTTGAATTTATTTTTTTTACGTAACTTGTTTTTTATCACCAAGTGATACAATAAAAAAAATGATTAATAATCGTCACACAATTTTATTTTGAAAACAAAAATAAAATTATATTTTACAATTATTTCTTAAATCCCACTAAAATACCTAAACATCCCTCCAACTTAAACGAAGATCCTCCATCAAAAGGAACAATCTTTACTTTAATTTTTAGGTTCATGGTGTGATCTGGTGTAAATTCATAAAAATTTATTCCATTTAATGGCAACATAGTACCATCTTCTAATGTAACAAATTTATCATCAGTACCTTTACCAAAATTTTTAAATATTTCTGTTTTACCTTCAGTAATCGTAATTTCTTTAAAAAACATATCCATTCCACATACATCAAGTTTGTAACTTTGTCCTTCTAAGAAAGTACGAGTATATGTAACAACTTCACCTTCACTAACAATAGGTGATAAAAAATTTCCGTCCAATATATATGGCTCTAGCTCTGATTCGGCAATAGATTCGATATATTCGCGACATTGTCCCATTACACAAATATTTGTATAGATGGTCATTATTACTAAAGCTATTATTTTCTTCATTTTAAAGTATGTTATTTACTATTATACATATTAAAATAAATCAATATATTCATTTCGTAATGAATCAACAGTTTGACATATTACATTGAATTTATCATAGTCTGGTATTGTTATTTTAACGATTAATGAATCATCTGATTTATATCCTGCTTCTAGATAATTGTTTCGCAATGTTTCTATACCTACACGTATGCTATCTATGTCTGAACTTGAATATTTTTTTAGTAATCCTTTTATATTATCTAAAACAAGTCCTTGTTCCATTATACGTTGTGACAATGCTTCATTGTTTTTAACGTCTCCTTTGGTTAGTTTTGTTGAAATATATAAACTTTCAATCCACATTCCTAACATCATAATAGACGCTGTTTCACTTCTATTACTTTCTTTGAGAAACGCATCAGAGTGAAAAAACGTTTCAGAAACATATTTTTTTAACATTTCTTTATTTTGTATGTTATCTTCAATTTTTCGCAATGTACTATCTGATAATATATTAGAAATGTCTAAATCTGATGCTAAACTTTTTACGCAACCCATATATTGCATAGCAACTTGCTGTTGATCAAAATATATTGAATAACACAAATCGGCTCCATATATTCCTAAATTTAATGCCATAGCTCTATTGGTTGTGTATCTACTTGACATAGATGGATTATGTAATAATTCTTGATCATATTCTGCGCCTGTTGTACTTATTGCATAGGCTATTTCCATAGGGGACGGCAATCCATAATAATTCATAGACATATTTGTACTTGTGGTGTTTTCTCGTTTATGAAATGGATGTTCTTCTTTATTTGTAGTGTTGGTTCTTTCACAACTTACTATCATAATTAATAGTAATAATAATGGTATTAATTGTTTATTTTTCATGCAAATAATTTTTTATTTTTGTTGTTATGAACGTTATTTTCATTAATTACAAAGATAATATTTTATCTTATCAATTTCAATTTTTCATAAATATTTTTTTTATTTTTGTTTTTTATTTAACGTCATATTATTATTGAAATTGTAAATGAATAGTGCAGAAAAAAAACTTTTTTTATCAAAATTAGCGTCTGAATCTGACGAACTTTTGTTAAAAACTCTTGATTTTTTTAGATCTAATGGTGATATTGATGTTTTACCTAATGTTCTAAATTTGATTGATAGTGGTAAAGGTCAAATTGTTACTGATGCTGTTTTAAATTTTGTTAGTGATTTAAAAAACAAAGATGCGGCTAATGTTGTTTTTGATTTTATGATTAATAATTCTAATAAATATTCTCAAAAACAATTAATTACTGCTTTATGGCAATGTGATGTAGATTTTTCGGATAAGGCTGAAATAATTATTGATTTTATTTTTAATACCGATAATTTTGAAATGGCTTTTGACGCTCTAACTTTACTCGAAAATAATGCTTCTAATATTGAAAAAGATATTGCTGATTGTCTTTTTGATAAAGTTTGTAATTGGTCTAAAGGTTCTAATTTTGAATTTGATGGTATTTATAATGCTGTTAAAGAACATCTTATGAAAATAATTAATAATAATATTTAATATGAAAAACGAATGTGCCGAAAATCTTTATTTTTTTAATGATTGTATTAAACAAACTAATGATTTTCCTAATGGTATTTTAGATTTTGGTGTGTCGGTTTATGATGTTTTTAATGTAAAAAACAAAGTGCCTATTTTTTTTGAAAAATATTACAACAGAATTGAAAATACTCTTAAAAAAGTTGATTGTTCTGATTTTTATATTCAAAATATTGGTAATGTTTCTAATTCTAAATATATTAAATTATTAATCAACAAATTAACGGATATTAATAATTGTAATAATGGAGCTGTAAAAATTGTTTTTTCTTTTAACAACAATTTTGATGGAAATCCCAAAAATTATTTTCTGCTTTACTTTTTAAATGTTGTTTTACCTACTGATAATGAATATATTACAGGTATAAATACCATGACTATGGAAGCTGAAAGGGATAATCCTCAAGTTAAAATTTTTAATTCTAATCTTAGAAAAAAAGCTGATAAATTTATTGCTGATAATAATATTACTGAAGCGCTATTGCTTAATAATAAAGGGTTTATTACAGAAGGAAGTAGAAGTAATTTTTTTGCTATCAAAGATAATATTGTTTTTACTCCTAAACATGATTTTGTTCTTCCTGGTATTGTTGGACAAAATATTCGTGAAATTTGCAAAAATTTTAATCTTAATATCATCGAAAAAGATATTAAAATTGACGAATTACATAATTATCAAGCAGCTTTTATTAGTGACACTCCACGTGGAATTTGTCCCATCAAAAAAATTAATGATATAAATTATGATGCTAATAATAAAATTGTTAGAACTATAATTAATAATTATAATTCTATGTGCAATGATTATATAACTAACTATAAATTAGAAGATTAAACTTTAAAGAAGAAAAATTATTTTTTTTCTTCTTTTTTCCATTCTGAATAGGGATATTTTGCTAAACTAGCATTTATATATTTTGAATCTCCTGTAACTTCTTTTCCTATAAAAGCAGGCTTTTCAATAATTTGGTTTTCAAATGACAATTCAACTTCTGCTATTTGTAAACCTTCGTTTTTTCCATAAAATTCGTCTATTTCAAATGTAATACTTTTATAATAAACGATATATCTTGTTTTTTCAATAATTGTATCACCACATAAACGTAATAATTCATTGGCTTCACTTGCTGGAATTTGATATTCCCATTCATTACGGGTTACCAATGTATCAGATATTGAACTTTTTATTGTTATGAAACCTTTATCTCCTTTTATTCTTACTCTTACAGATTTTTCTGGATTTGAAAATATATATCCTTGCACAATATATGTACTACTTGTTGCTAAATGTTTGTATTCGCCAGAAACTATAAATTTACGTTCGATTTCGTATGCCATTTTTATTTAATTTTTATACCTATTACTATTATATCGTCAAGTTGAGTATATTTGGTTCCTAACCATTCTTCGTGTGTTTGTTCAACAAATTTTTTCTGACTTTCCATATCTTTGTCGTTCATATCAAGAAGCATAGTTTCAAAATTACGTTTTAAAAATTTACGTCCATGTTCTCCTCCAAATTGATCAATATATCCATCACTTGTTAAATAAAAACTATCACCACTTCTTAATTGAAATGAAGATAATGAAAATGGTTTTTCATCTTTTAAATATACGCCTATTGGCATGCTATCTGCTTCCATTATCTTCATTCTTAATAAATTTGTTCCTTTTTTTATAACAAAATCTTTTTTTCCTAATCCACTATGTGCTTCACTTTCGTCTTCGGGTGCAAATTTTTGAACTAAATATCCATTGTTATTTGCTCCTGAAAATGCTAATATTTTTGTTTGGAGGTCAAATCTTACAAAAGAAATATCCATTCCATCTTTGGCACTTGAATTTCCAATTGTTTGTTGATGTAATGCAGATTTAACTTCTGTACGTAAATTATTTAATATTTCTTCTGGGTTAAAAATATTGCGTTCTGATACTATTTTGTTTAATAATGAAACACCTAACATACTCATAAATGCACCTGGTACTCCATGTCCTGTACAATCTGCAGCTGCTATAAAAACGTAATTTCCAATATTTGTAAACCAAAAAAAGTCTCCACTTACTATATCTCTTGGTCTAAAAAACATGAAATAATCTAAGTTAAAATTTTTTAAAAATTCAGGTTTTGGACACACTGCTTGTTGTATTCGTTTGGCATATACGATACTATCTGTTAATGATTTATTGGCATTTTCAACATTTTCTTTTTGTCTGATGATTTCTTCGTTCATCATTATAATGTTTTCATTTGCTTTTTGAAGATTTTCTTTTTGAACTGTAATTTCTTCATTTTTTAATAGCAAATCTGCATTTTTAGACTCAATTTCTACTTTTTGTTCATTGAGTTTTTTGTTTTTACTTTTAAATAAGATTAATGCCAATACACATAATAACAAAACTATTCCACCTATTATCGAAAATTGAAGTGCTTTTTCACGACCTCTTTTTAAATCATCTTCTATTCTTTTGGTTTCTTCTTCTGCTTGTTGTTTTTTCTTTTCCAAATTTTGTTGTGTTTCTAGCATTAATCTTCTTTGTCGTTCTGCCTCGCGTTCTATTGAATCTTTTGTTTGTCTTGCTTTTATTGCTTCTTGTTCTTGTAATAATATTTGATTGGCTTGTTGCAATTGAAGATTTAATATTTTTTGTAAATCTCTATCTTTCAAAAGCATTTGGTTTTCTTGTTCTCGTTGAGCTATTATTAATTCTTGTTCTCGTTGAACCATGTTTTGTAATCTACGCTCTGCTAATATATCTCCTTGATCTTTTTCTGCTTCGATTAATTGTCTGTAATCGTCATTTAATTGACGTTGTTCAAAATCTCGTTGCATATTTACTGAATCTTTGATGGCCAAATAATTTTTTTGTACATTCATTGACTCTTCATATTCTCCTTTCTCGTTTAAAATTTTGCTATATGTATCGTAACAATCTTTTCTTACTTCTATATCTCCTGATTTGTCGGCATATTTTACAGATATTTTTGAATAATTATCTGCATTATATAAATCTTTGTCTTGAAGATATATTAATGCTATTACATTATTTATTTCTGCATATTCTTTATATTGTCGATATCTTAATCTAATGTCTGCTGCTTTGGTTAATGAATTAAAACAAGCTTTTTTATTTCCTAAATTTTGATAACACATACCCAAATTGGTATATGATACAGCATCTAATCTTTCGTCTTTTGAAAATTTTTGATCTGAATTTATTAATTGGTTATAATATTGAATTGCTTTGTTATATTCGCCTTTACAAACATAACAATATGCTAAGTTATTTAAAGCATTTAATGACTCTGATATATTATTATTTTCACAACACAAATCATATAATTTTCTATTTGAATTTAGTGAATTATCATAATCTTTATTTGCTATATATAAATCACCTAAACGTTGATACATAACTTTCATATTATCAAGATTATTTTGTAATTTATATACTTCTAATAATTTTTCGTAGTATGTTATTTCTTCTGGAATTTTTTCTAACATGTGATAGCATGTGGCTATATAGCTATACAATCCAATTTCTTTATCCTTATTCTGTGTTAAGATATATAAATTTTCTGCTTTTTTTAAACTTTGTAATGCTCTTTCATAATGTCCTCGATTAAAATAAACCATTGCAATTTCTTCTTCTATCGTTGCTTTTTTATCTTCGTCTGGCATGTGACTTTCTAATATTTTTTGTGCATTTACAAAATTTCGAATGGCTTCTTCTGGTTTATCTATATATACATTTATTTTTCCAATTAATCTAAAATCTTCGATTAAAGTTTCCCACATTTTTTTTGATATATCTGCATATATTGCTGATGAATCTGCATAATTTTGGGCTTCGTCATATTTATATAAATCAAAACATCTTGTGGCTAAATCATAATATAATATTGCTAAGTTTGCGGTATCTTTTTCTTTTGAAATAAGATTATGCAAACTATCACATTCTCGTATCAATTTTGGATCTTGTGCTTCAACTTGAATTGATAACAAAGCTAAAATCAATACTAGAAAATATTTTTTTACAATATTATAATATTTTATCATCTGTTTTTTCAGATTGAATTTTTGTCAAAACTAAAATATATTTTTTTAAAATACAATTTTTTTTATAATAATCTAAAAATCGTAAGAAAAACCTACTCGTATACATCTACCGAGTTGTGGATTGTATTGTAAATCAACATCTTGTTCTTTAACATCAATTCCTCCATAAGCAGTATTTAATGTATTTATTATTTTTAGATTTGCTGATAATCTATTATTAATTCTTATAGCTAACAATAAATCTAAATCATAATAAGATGGCGACCAATAATATTCATTATCATTGCCTTGATAATATTTACGTGAAAATTTTGAACAATATATATTATCTGCTTTAAAATGAATAATTTTAAATAAATCCATGTCAAACGACAATTGAAACATATATTTTGGAGTTTGACGTATATATTTTTCTTTTAATATTGATTTATTTTCAACTTCATCGTTTGACAAGTTTTCATATCCTAACGATATTGTTGTTGCTCCTTTTATATTTAGATGAATAGGTTTTACTATATCTTGAAAAAATGCTATATATTGAAATCCGTTTAATCGAGTATTTGAATTTTCTTCATTTATATATGACCTTGTATAGTCATTTCCTGGTGATCCTGGTGCGTTAATTGCGCCACGATTTTCGCTATAAATTTCTGGTTTATCAACCCATGCTCTTGCTAATGGATCTTTTATTCTGTTGGTATACCAAACTATTTCTGAATAATTTGTTTTATTAAAATAATATCTTAATCCTATTTCATTTGCGGATATTCGTTCTGGTTTTAAATTATCTCCAGCTGGAATATGATGATAAGATATGTCTCCTGGTATGGCATCTACTTCTACTCCTACACATCCATACATTTGTTCAAATGATGGTGCTTTATAAGCATAACCTCTTGAGGCTCTTAATGTTAAATTATCTGTTAATGTTAATAATAATGCTATTCGTGGATTTATTGAATTTCCCCAAATTGAATTGTAATCATATCTTACGCCGCCTGTTAATGACAAACGCCAAACATCGTAGGTTGATTGTAAATAAACGCCTGTACTATTGTATACTGTTGGATTTATTCCAAAATTTTTGAACAATGGATCTTCATAATCAACATTTTTTGAAAACATTTTATATGAATCAAAATCAAATTTAACTTTATAGGCATTTGTTGTTGGTAATATTCCTGAATATTGGAACGAACCTCCTAACAATAAGCTAAATTTTTTTGATGGTGTCCATAATGCGTATTCATCAAAAATTAAATCATCACTTGCTCCATAAATATATTGAGGATAAACTGAATAGGTTGTTCCTTGACATGAATTTTCATCCATTCTATAATGGATATAATTTATTGATGTATTAAATTGTACTCTATGTACTTTTAAAGCATTTAATAATGAAAATCTATGAATGTATTCTCCCATTTTTGTTTGGGGATTTTCATAACTATACATCATTGGGGTTAGTCCTAATGAGGAATAATCCATTCTATGAAACATATTGTATGATAATGTAAATCCATGAAATTTTAATTCTGCACCTAATTGTGTGGCTTCTTGTGATATTTTATTGAGTTTAGCTTCGTTAAATTCTCCATTATAATTTATTCTAAATGTATATAATGCTTGATATTGACTCATAATTAATGGAAAATTTTCTGGAGTTACATCATCGGCTGATAATTCTAAATTATTTCCATTTTGATCTACTATTTTAAAAGGTTCTTCTGTTTGTCTAAAATGGTTCCACGGATCAAGTAATGTTTTGTCTACAAAAACATTCATATCTCGATAATCTAAATGACTACCATAAACAGAAAATTGAGCAACATGTCTACCATGTCCAAATTTTCCACCTGTTTGAAAGTTTAGATACGAATATTGTCCTGAACCTATCACCAAATCTGCTGATGTTAATGATTGATTATCAGCTTCTCGGGTAACAATATTTATTACACCTCCGCAAGCATCACTTCCATAATATGCAGCTGCTGGTCCATAAATTATTTCTATTTTTTCTGCTTGACGAATAGGAATATTTGCACCTAAGGGCATTCCCGTTAAACCTGAAGGTCGAATTTCTACTCCATTTAATAAAATTTTTGAGTAAGTATTTCCTTTCATTCCGCGCTGAATAAATGCTTCTCCCATTTCGCCTGAATGTGGTTGCGAAACTCTTATTCCAGGTACATTTTTTAATACATCACACAATGTAATACATCCGTTTTTTATTATTTCATCGTGAGTAATAACATACAATGTAACAGGCAGTTTATCGGCACTTCGTTCTGAACGTGCTGCGGTTACTAAAATTCGAGCTTCATTTTGAGACTCTATTATATTATCTTTTCCTAAGACTGATCGTTCTATTAATGTCATACTTTCATTTTCTTGGGCTTTAAGTATTTGACATATTAAAACGCTTAATAATAGTATTGATATTTTTTTTAGTTGCATTTATTCTCAATTATAGTTATTGCAAAATTAATAACAAATTGGGTTGCTACAAAATAAAAGCCAAAATAAATATTTATTCATTTTTTTGATTTAAATTCAAAAAAATAAAAAATCATAAAATTTTTGAGTATTTTTTAGGTATTTTTTGTATCAAATTAAAATAAAATGCGTATTTTTGTTTTAATTAAAAAAGTGAAATCAGATTATGAGCATCACAATAGCAATCAGCAACCATAAAGGCGGTGTGGGTAAAACAACTTCTACCGTAAATATTGGCGCAGGTTTAGCACGCGCAGGTAAAAAAGTGCTTCTTATTGATATGGATCCTCAAGCTAACATGACGCAAAGTTATGGCGTTACGACAGCTGATGTTTCTATATATGAAATACTTACATCTCAATCAAAACCTGTAGCCGTCAATATTTTTGAAAATCTGGACGTTTTACCTTCTACTCTTGACCTTTCTGGTGCAGAAATGGAGCTTAGCAACGAAACTGGACGTGAATATATTTTAAGAGAATCTATTGCTGAAATTTCTAAAGAATATGATTACGTTTTGATTGATTGTCCTCCATCGTTAGGTCTTTTAACTATCAATGCTTTAACTGCTGCCGACGAAGTTTATATTCCGCTTCAAGCTCATTATTTAGCTATTAAAGGGTTAACTAAAATTGTTGAAGTAATTGGTAAGGTTAAAAAACGTTTAAACAAAAATGTTGAAATCACGGGTGTCTTTGTTACTCAATTTGACAAACGTAAAGTTCTTCATCGCGATGTTGTTGAAACTATTTACACTTATTTTCAAGATAAACTTTTCGACACTAGAATTCGCGATAATATAGCTCTTGCCGAAGCTCCTAGTCAAGGTCTGGACATTTTTAGATACGACCCTGAATGTAAAGGAGCTGAAGATTACAAACTTTTGTGCGACGAAATTCTTCAACGCCACTCATAATAGTATTGAATTATGGCTAAAAATAAAAAAAATTTTAAAGGCGGACTTGACAATTTAATTGAAACTTCGTTAGGTATTACTAAAGAAGATATTGTTCGTCAACGCGCTGAAAAAGATGATAATTCTGATAATAATTCTAATTCTTTGGTGGATAGCAAAGAAATTGAATATCTTAAAAACAAAATTGCAGACTTAAAAAGTGAATTGTTTCTATGGCGCACTGGAAAAATTAATCCAGAATCTTTTATTGAATCTTTAAAAAATTACGGTCTTATTTATAATCAAGAATCTAACGAAATTGAACAAGAATAATTTCATTTTGTTTTATTCATAAAAAAATCCACTATATCATTTGGTATAGTGGATTTTTTTATAGATTTTTTTCGTAATTTTTTATCTTCTAGCCCATTGCTGGTGAATCATCGTCTTCTTCGCCAAAATCTTCTCCATCACAACATGAAAAAGCATCCTCGGGTGTTTCTTCGCCTGTATAAATTTCAAAATCTACATCTTCGGGTACTACTTCGGTGATGTCGGTATCTAGATTATTGTCGTTTACAGGATTTATCTTAACAACTTTTGTTTCTGATTTTTCTTCTTTTACAATGGGATTTCCATCTCCATCTATTGTTTCTGTTGTTGTAGTTGTTGTGGTGGTGGTAGTTGTTGTGGTTGTTTTTTCAACTAATGTCACCATTTGTTTTTCGGGTTCTAATTTTATTTCCGACTGAACATCAATTTCTTCATCTTCAAAATCTAATGGAACTGCAGCTCCTATCGGCATATCTATTTCATCAACATCTTCTGCATCAGAAACTTCTTCTTCAAAATTTTCTCCACTTTCATCATCATAAAAACGAGCTAAAATTTCTTCATCTATATCACTTTCTGGCTCTACTGCTTCGTCTGACTCGTCAATTTCTGATAAATATTGTTCTGCTGCTGTTTCATCAAATTCGTCATCTTCTGCTATTTCTGACGAATAATCCACTTCTGGTGAATTATTTTCATCATCATCTTCTGCTATTTCTGACGAATAATCCACTTCTGGTGAATTATTTTCATCATCATCTTCTGCTATTTCTGACGAATAATCCACTTCTAGTGAATTATTTTCATCATCATCTTCTGCTATTTCTGACGAATAATCCACTTCTGACGAATCATTTTCATCGTCATCTTCTGCTATTTCTGACGAATAATCCACTTTTATTTTTTCTTCTAAATCAATAGAAATTTCATCTTCTTTTTCTTCTGATTTTGAATTATCAATTTCTATTTCAACGTTATCAGATTTATTTTCTTCTATATCAGATTTTTCAGAAGGAATTGTTACTTTTAATACAACATTTTCGCTATCTTCATTTTCTTTAGAATCTTTTGAAGATTGTTTAACCTCTACAAGATTTGTTAATTCTTGTGTAGATGTTTCTTTATTATCTTTATTTTCAGTCTCTTCTATATTTATTGAAACTTCTTTTGTATTTTTATTTTCTACAATTTTCTTGGTAGAATTAACCGACATTGCAATAATTTCGTCATCTGTTGGACCTTCAATAACAACATCATCTACATTATGATCTACAACAATTGTAACTTGATCAACATCTTCTAATGGATGATTTTTTTCTACAACAAAATTTTCTTCTAAATATTTTGACTCATCAATATCAAGTTCTTTTTCTGTAACATAATCATCTGCAAATAATTCAAATTCTGAAGCTAAATGCCACATTCTAAACCAAACTCTTAAGAATATGAAAAATTGCTGTACAAAAAACATTGCTACTATTCCCCAAGTTGTTGACATACCAATCTTATCAAATGTTAATTTATACAAAACACATATTAAAATTGGAACAACTAATAACAAGAAATATAGAAAATAGGTACGAATAAAATGATTAAAAACGAAACATGTTGACTTCCAAATTGCTTTTAATACACGAAATGTTCTATTCATTTCCATGTAGATTTTTGCATAATCTGAAATCATCAACATTAATACGGCAACTGCTATAAAAAGAAATCCTGCTATTCCGTATGCCCAAAACCATTTTGTTTCTGAAATAGAATCAAACAAACTAAATATCAACACTATAAATCCTAAAAATAATAAGCAAGTTATAACCAAAACTACAACCATTATAATATCGCAAAGCAAATATCTAAAAAAGTTGACGCCAGAACCTGCAAAAAATGTTGATACTTTATAATCTTCGTAATTGTATGTTCTTATTATTCCTCCTGTTAAGAAAATCTTTATTACCCAAAATAATAAAGTCATCCACAACAATTGAAAAAACATTGGAGATACATCCCAATAATTGTGGTGAATCAATTCTGTTATTGTAGTAAAATTTAATGTTTTTGTTAACGTCTCTCCTATTAATGATGTACTTATCGCCGTTTTAAATGAAAATAAAAACGGTATTGCCATTGAAAGACCAAACAATAATGTTACTGCATAGATGAGAAATATCACTTTTGGACTTCGTAGTGATGTTTTTAATCCTCGTGTGTATGCTTTTATAATATTCATTATTTTTTTAATAATTAAGTTTTTACTAAGCTAAAAATGCAATTGTTTGAAACAAATTTTCTACCCAAAATAAAAATTTTGTGGCATATTTCCATGCGGGTGATGTATTTGCTTCTAAACTATATGAATTGTTTACTAAATCTATATCACAATATATTTTGTTTTCTGGATCTATTTGCGCAGATATTACTTTTTGATTGCCGTTTATTACAAATTCTTTACAACGTCCGCGTCCATCCCAATTAAACTTTTGGGTATCTCCATTTTCTAATGTCACTAATACTTCTATTGGAACTACCATTGTTCCCATACGTTGAACAAATACTGACGATTTGTATTGTTTTTCTGTTTGTTCTCCTTTTTGAAATATTTTTGTTATTCCATTATCAAAAAATCCTTGAATTCCTCCTTCTACTAATGTATTTTTTATTGAAGTGAGTTTATAATCACAAACTTCGTCGGTTCGCAAAAGACTATTAAAAAACCATGTATAATCTTTTAATTCGTCATTTTTACTATTATTTTGAGCTACATTATTTACGCAATTTAATAAATCTTGTCCACATGGATGATTAAATTTCCATTTACGATAATAATTTTGTATTGCTAATTTAAAATTTTCTTCTCCCATTAATCCTTTTAATGATTTTAGCATAACCATTGGCTTTGAATATGACAACATTTCGTAGGTATGTGTTGGATATTTCCAACAATAATTATCTACTATTGAAATTGCAGGATTTGACCATTGTGTATATAATGTTCTCATCATTTCTGAATCATCAACCTTATAGCCAAACATATTAAAATATGAACCATAATATTTATCCATTATTTCACATTCATAAAATGATGTAAATCCTTCGTCGAGCCATGCTTCTTCAAATTCATTGGTTGCTACTACTGCTTGAAAATAATTGTGAACAAATTCATGTATTGTATATTGTTCTGGTGATTTTATTCCTGAAGGCATGTGTCTAAATGTTGATACTGTAAAAAACATTGGATATTCCATTCCTGCTGATTTTTCGGCATAATATGGAACATCTACCATTGTTATTTGTGGATAAACATATTCTCCTACATTGCTTTCCATATATTCCATAGCGTTTTTTACTGCTTGAACATATCTTTCGGCTTGTCCTCCATGTTCTGGCATATAATATAATTTTATGCCTTTGCCTTTCCAAGTGTCGTTCATTACTAAAAATCTTGGTGAAGCACTCCATGCAAAATCTATTATATCATTTGCTTGATAAATAAATGTTCTAAAACCTTCGGTATCTGTAAATTCTTTTTGTAAAACTCCTGTTGATGCTACTTTAAAACTTTCGGGAACTGTGATTGTTACGTCATAATTTCCAAAATCTGAATAAAATTCTGAATGTGCATGAAATTGATGACAATTCCATCCGCCTTCTTTTCGTCCGCGCATGCCTGCTGGTTCGTATACGCCTATTTTTGGAAACCACTGCCCTACCATATAAAAATCTCCACGTTCAAATCCTGTTCGTGTTATTATTCTAGGCAATTTTGATAAAAAGTTTACTAATAATTTTATTTCTTGTCCTGGTAATATTGGATTTGGCAATGCTACCGACATAACAGTTTGATCTGCTGTATTTTTATCATCTGGTTGAACATATTTTAAATCTTGTAAAAGAGGATCTCCATCCACTATTACCATTCTTTGAATGTCGATATACCCCCAATCACTTTCGCCTATTTCGTTTATTGAAATTTCTCCTTCCGCCAAACTTTCTTGAAAAAATGTGCTTTGTGTATTTTTAAAGGCATTTAAATACGTATGAAACATTAATTCATTAATTGTATCATTTGAGGTATTTTTCCAAGTGATAATTTCTGTACCTGAAACAACTTTTGCTTCGGCGTCAAGTTTTGCTGTAATGTTATATGAAGCGCAATTATTACTATGTGTCGGTGAAAACGAATCTTCTAATAATAATGTATCGTTCTGCGCTAATGCAGGTATTGAAACTGCTAATAAGGCTGAAACTAAGATATATTTTTTCATATTTTATGAGTGTTCTTTGCTTTGTTTTTTAACTAAATCAATAGTTTATCTATTTTGTTATTGTTTCTTTTCTTTATTTTTTACTTAATTGTAAAAATAATGATTTTTTATTTAAATTCATACTTTTTTTAGTAAAAATTACAATTCATACGAAAGAATTAATGATAATTCTTTTTTCTGATAATAATTTTCTACTAATGGATAAGAATATGAAAAACCTATATTTACGTTATTTGAAATTCTAAATAAATTAACATCAAATAACATTTTTCCACCTATAGATGCAAAATCATATCTGTATCCTAGTATTTGCGCACTCGCTACATCTGCAAAAAACGCACCACGAATACGTTTTAGCCAAATAAATGCTGGAATTCCTATATCAGGATATCCCATCGGAAACCAATATTCACTTGCTAACTTTCCTACTTTCTGCATTCTAACTGATGAATATCCGCGTACTTCTAAATCAGAATCTGCAAAAAGATATAATTTATTAACATTTAATTCTTGTGATTGTTTCATTACTGTACCTTTTACTGTTAAGGTATTTTGTCGGAAAAATCCTGGTATTGTTATTGATAATGAGGCTTTATATTTTTCGGCTTCTCGTCTATAATTCAACGATTTAATTATGTCGATATTAAAATTTAAACCTAAGGTTGACATAAAATCGCGTTCTGCTTTTTTATTTGATAATGAATAATTTATACTTCCATGAAATGTATTAAAATTGCCATTTCCTATATCTGTTACACTTTCAGTTAATTTTTCTGAGGTTTGATAATTACTCAAGCCTAACGAAATATTCATTTTTTGGGAATAATTATATCGTGAAAAATTTAATGGCAATGAAACCGATCCTGACAATACTCGTGATTTCCATTTCAATATTACTGATGAAATTTGACCTAGGCGAGATTTTACTAAATATTTGTCGGCTTCGTCCAAAAATTCTGCGCCTAAAGATAAAACTGGATATAATCCTGAATATGAAGTTGTTATTCTTGTTCGCCAATAATCTGGACTAAATCTATATGTTTCGTTTACTGAAACATTAAATGTTCCTAATGTATTTTGAGACATTAATGTTGCTTCAAATTTTTCATTATCTAAATTAGGCATCCATCCATATATTCTTATCAAATCATTTAATTTATTATATTTTTTTTGTTGATAATTTGAATCTGATGTTGACGCAATGGATATTGTATCTAATTTTCCTGATGGTTCATATTTCAACATTGGTGAAAAATATTCCAACTTTTGTGGTTTTACTTCTTCTTTTTTTACACCTTTATTATTATATAATTCTACAAAAGCTATATCTTTGCCCATAGCTGTATAATCGCTATATACTAAATATTTTCCATTAGGTGATATTGATGGTGAAGAGGCTGAATATTTTCTTGAGGTTAACATTTCACTTTTTAAACTTTCAATATCTATCGACCAAATATTTGATATTCCTGAATATTCTGAATCATATATAATTTTATTATCTAACGAAGTTATTTTATTTATCACTTCGTCTGAATAATCTATCAAAGTTTGAGTTTCTCCTGTTTGAATATTTTTGATAATTAATGAATTTTGATTGTGATAATTCGAAATCATTGCTACTTTATTATCATTTATAAATTTTAATCCTCGTATATATTCTCCATACTGTAATTTATATTTATCTGTATGTGAAATTGTTAACAATCCATTGTTGTTTTCTGTCAATTTAAATACAACAAAATAAGCATCTCGCTTTTCATCAAATTCTACGGTAGCAATAGTTTTTCCATCTTTTGAAATTGTTGGCGAAAAATATCTTCCTTTTTTAGTTAATCGATATTTTTTTGATGTTTTAAAATCATATAATGAAATATCAGAAAATGTTTGTTCTGTCCATCTAATATCTGGAACTATTGTTGACCATACAATCTTATTGTTGTTGTAATCAAAATCTGAAGCATCTGTTTCAAACAATGAAAATTCTTGACCCGATAATTTAACTAATACAAACGTAGAAGTTTTTGACATTGAAGATTTTACGGCTAATAATATTGAATCATTTATAAATTTTGGATTTGAATAACTTGTAAAACAATGTTTCTTTTTGGTATTAATAATTTTTGCTTCTGTCAAATTTAAATTTTCGATACGCGACGAATAAAAATTACGCAATTCATTCATCGTATTTTTATAATTTTTTGTAAGATTTTCTCCAGAAAAATGATCAAAAGAAGCTCCAAAAGCCCATGGTAAAAACGGATACCAAGACATTCTACGTGATGTTTTTGTCCAAATATCTTTTCCAAATTGGTTTCTAGCACGTGTAACTAACAAATATCCATATTCGTATTTATCTGGCAATTCGTTTCTAAATGAACCATTTACCATTTTATCATAAGGATAATTTTTTTTTCTACTATCTAATATTGATGCTGTTAAAACATTAAACGATGAAACACGTCCTCTTCCTGCTGTTGTTAAAACAGTTTCGGCATATACTGCGTCTCCTTCCATCCACCATGTAGGAACTGACATTCGCATTGCAGATCGTCCGTATGCTCCACATAAAACTCCTGCAAATTTTATAAATCCATGATTAAGAATTTGATTTTGAACAACATGTCGATATTCATGTACAGAAAGATTTTGATACCACTCGCCTATTCCTAAACGCGAATTGTTCATTGGTAATCCATAAAATTCCATTTTATACGGAAAAAGTGTTACATATCCGTTTGACGTTACTAAATTATTTGATAAAACTAAAGGAATTTTTCGTGGATTATCTTTTAATGATACTGTATCACTTTCAAACACAGCATTTAACGAATTTGCTATTCTATAAACATCATTTTTGTTTATTTTATCATCACTTATTATTTTAACATGCGGTGTTTGTATATAATTCCATTTTGTAGAAAATGGATTTTGTGAAAATGATATATTATAAAATAATATAAAAAAGATTATTAGAAATAATTTATTGTTCATTTTTTGTAATTTGATACGTTGATACAAAATTACAAAAAAAGAACTAATTAATTGTTAAAATAATAAAATTATAAAAGAATACCGTCTTTAATTTTATAGATTTTATGTTCAAAATTTGCAAATATAGGCTCATCATGTGTTGCCACAATAACGCCAGCGCCAGATTTTGTAGCTTCAAACAAAAGTTGTGCAATATGAAGTGCACTTTCTTCATCAAGATTTCCAGTTGGTTCGTCTGCTAATATTAATTTTGGTTTATGAACCATAGCTCGAGCTATTGCCACTGTTTGACGTTCGCCTCCTGACAAATTATGTGGAAATACATCTGCTTTATCTTTTAATCCTACATTTTCTAATACTGAAATAATATAGTCTTTAACATTTCCTTCTACCTTAAATTCTACTGAATCTATCACAAATTTTAGATTATCTAAAACGGTTTTATTATCAAACAATAAAAAATTTTGAAAAATAATTCCCATTTGTCTACGCAACTTTGAAATTTTGCGTGACGGTAATTTTCTAAGATTAAATCCTAACACTTCGGCTTTGCCATCTACAATTTGTCTATCGGCATATATTGATTTTAATAATGTAGATTTTCCTGCCCCTACAATACCTTCTATTGTAACTAATTCTCCAGAAGATACTACTAAATTAATATCATTCAGCAACTTTGTTTCATTGCTAATAATACTTACACCCGAATAATCTACTAAATATTGTTGTTCTGACATTATAAACTATAATTATTGCACAAATGTAAAAAAAATTTACCTCATTTTATAATACTAATACAAAATAATTTTTTTTTAATCTTCCTTTTAGTAAAAAAAAGCTATTATAGCATCAATTAGACACATAAAAAAAAATAAAATTATTTTGATAAATTTTAACCAAAAAAAATTATGAAATACAAAGGAAAATTGTATTTTTGTGCAAATATATAAGGTGTAACTAAACGTTGTAAATTGCAATATTCACTATTACATTTTAAACAAAGTTACCATAAATAAGAACTTTAAAAAAACAAATGGAAGAAAATAACATAAGCGAAGCGCCTAAAGCGCAAGAAACTTCTGAAACATACACTGCGGACAACATTCAAGTGCTTGAAGGTCTTGAAGCTGTAAGAAAAAGACCAGCAATGTATATCGGTGATACAGGCGAAAGAGGTTTGCATCACCTTGTTTACGAAGTTGTTGACAACTCTATCGACGAAGCCTTAGCAGGTTTTTGTAATAATGTTAGCGTTTTTATTAACGAAGACGAATCTATAACTGTTAAAGACAATGGGCGTGGTATTCCTACTGATTATCACGAAAAACAAGGTAAATCTGCTCTTGAAGTCGTTTTAACTATTCTTCACGCCGGTGGCAAATTCAACAAAAACTCTTACAAAGTTTCAGGTGGTCTACACGGTGTGGGTGTTTCATGTGTTAACGCGCTTTCTACTTATTTTAAGGCTACTATCAGAAGAGACGGTAAAATTTTTGAACAAGAATATAGCATTGGTAAACCTACCACTGAAGTTAAAGTTGTAGGTGAAACAAACGAAACTGGTACTGAAATCACTTTTAAAGCTGATGATAGTATTTTCTCTTGTCATACTTTTCAATACGAAATTTTAGCTGCTCGTCTTCGTGAACTTTCATTCCTTAATAAAGGTATTAGATTGGAACTCACAGATTTAAGAAAAGACGAAGAAGGCAACACTCGTAACGATGTTTTTTATTCTAAAGAAGGTTTAAAAGAATTTATCGATTATTTAGAGGTTTCTAAAGACGTACTTTCTAATATTATTTATATTTCTACTGAAAAAAACGGTATTCCTATCGAAGTTGCTTTACAATACAACAATTCTTATCGTGAAGTAATTCATAGTTATGTAAACAATATTAATACTCAAGAAGGTGGTACTCATTTAACTGGTTTTAGAAGAGGTCTTACAAGAACTCTTAAACAATATGCCGACACTTCTGGTATTTTAGTTAAAAACAAAATTGAAATTAGTGGCGACGATTTCCGCGAAGGTTTAACTGCTATTATTTCTGTTAAAGTTCAAGAACCTCTTTTTGAAGGACAAACAAAAACTAAACTTGGTAATACTGAAGTTGCTCCTGCTGTAGACAATGCAATTAGCGATGCTCTTAAAAACTATTTAGAAGAAAATCCTAATGATGCTAAAAACATATGTAACAAGGTGATATTAGCAGCAAGAGCCAGAATTGCTGCTAGCAATGCTCGTAAACTTGTTCAACAACATACTCAACTAAAAGGAGCTGGTCTTCCTGGTAAATTAGCTGATTGTACTTCAAGAGACAATACTAAAACAGAAATTTTCATAGTCGAAGGAGACTCTGCGGGTGGAACAGCAAAACAAGGTCGTGATCGTATGTATCAAGCTATTTTACCTTTACGCGGTAAAATTCTTAATGTTGAAAAAGCCGTTCAATACAAAACTCTCGACAACGAAGAAATTAAAAATATCTACACCGCTTTAGGAATTACAATTGGTACTGACGAAGATAGTCAAGCTGCTAATTTAAAGGATATTAGATACGACAAAATAATAATTATGACCGATGCCGATGTCGACGGTGCTCACATTCAAACTTTGGCTATGACTTTGTTTTTCAGATATATGAAAGAAGTTATTGACCGCGGTCATCTTTATTTAGCTTCGCCTCCTCTTTATTTAGTTAAACATGGCAAACTTCAACGTTATTGTTGGACTGAAGAACAACGTAAACAAGCTCTTATTGATTTAGGTAATGGTTCTGAAGAAAGTTGCACTGTTCAAAGATATAAAGGTTTGGGTGAAATGAACGCAGAACAACTTTGGGAAACTACTATGAATCCTGAAACTAGAACTTTAAAACAAGTTACTATCGAAAATGCTGCTGAAGCTGATAGAACTTTCTCAATGCTTATGGGCGACGACGTGCCTCCACGCAGAGATTTTATTGAGCAAAATGCTGTTTATGCTAATATCGACGCATAAATTTATTTTATAAACTCTTTAAGCCTGTGTGATTTTTTCTCACAGGCTTTTTTTTTGAAACTAATTTTCAAATTTTATTCAATTTTTCAACTATTAAAGAAAAACAAAAATGATTGCAGAAAAACTTGAAACGTATATTAAATCTCTAAATTTTGACGATGCTCAATATTTTAAAAATAATTTAATTAATATTGAAAATAATGGAGCCGTTGAATCTGAAGAAGCTGAAGAGTTAACTAATATTGTAGCAAACGAAATTAGTGCAGACTCAACTACTGTGTCATGCGCTATTGCTTTTGCTTATATTCCTAACGATAAAATTAATACAATTATTGAATCTAATGTTTTAGGTGAAGAAATAAATAGCATTTTAAAAGGTATTTTAAAAATTCCTCCTTTTAATCTTGAAAAATTAAAACTTCAAACCGAAAATCATATAAAACTTTTAGTTACTCTTTCTGGCGACGTTAGAGCTATTATTATTATGTTGGCGCTTCATTTATTAAAAATCAGAAAATTAAAATCTCTTTCTGAAGAAGAAGCCTTTAAAACTGCTACAGAAGTTCAACTATTGTATAGTCCTATCGCTCACAGAATTGGTCTTTACAAGGTAAAAACTGAAATGGAAGAAATTTGTTTAAAATATTTTGACTACGAAACTTATCGATCTATTGCAGATAAACTTCAAATCAAAAAAGCTGAAAGAGATAAATATATCCATGAATTTATTGAACCTTTAAAGAAAAAATTTGCTGATAATGGTTTAAAAGTAAATATAAAAGGGCGTCCTAAATCAATCGCATCTATTCGTACTAAAATGAAAAAACAAGGAATTGATGTTGATGGTATTTACGATTTATTTGCTATTAGAGTTATTATCGATAGCAAACCAGAAAACGAAAAATCTGATTGTTGGAAAGTGTATTCCATTGTAACAGAAGAATATAAACCAAATCCATATCGTCTTCGAGATTGGATTTCTGTTCCAAAACCAAGTGGTTATGAATCGCTTCATACTACGGTTATCGGTCCTGGCGGTCGTTGGGTTGAAGTTCAAATTCGCACTGAACGTATGGACGAAATTGCAGAAAAAGGTCTCGCTGCTCATTGGAAATATAAAAACGGCACTGATGGTCAACAAGGTGGTAATATTTTTTCAAGAATTAGAGAAGCTATCGAAACTCCTGATCGTGATAAAAAAATTTCGTCTGAAAAGAAAGCTCTGTATAGTAATGAGATATACATTTTTACTCCTAATGGAGATTTAATAAAAATGCACCAAGGCGAAACTGTTTTAGATTTTGCATTTTCAATACATTCTGAAATTGGTAGCAAATGTATTGGTGCTCACGTCAACAATAAATTTGTTTCTATAAAACAAGTTTTGCAAAATGGCGACACTGTTAAAATTTTGACTGCTAACAATCAAAAACCATCTCCCGAATGGATTAAAATTGCGCAAAATCAACGTGTTAAAAACCGTATCAAACACATTGTTACGGGAATGCAAAATCGTCTTGCTGAAATTGGAAAAGATACTGTTAAACAAAAATTACAACAGATTAATGTTGAATTTAACGATTTAACAGTTAATAAGTTAGTAAAATATTTTAATATTGAATCTACAATTCAATTTTATCAAAATATTGGAGAAGGAAAAATTGACCCAATTAAAATTAAACAAGCTTTTAACGAAAAAATTGAACAAAAACCTATTGAAGAAGAACATAAATTTACTGATCATTTATCAGACAAAAGTTCTGACTGTTTAATAATTGACAATTTAAACACTGTTGATTTTCAATTTGCCAAATGTTGTCAACCTTTGCCTGGTGATAAAATTTTTGCTTTTGTTACTGTTAACAAAGGTACTAAAATTCATAGTGTTAATTGTCCAAATGCAGCTAATATTATTAAAAGATATCCTTACAGAATAATAAATGCTGTTTGGAAAAAAGACGCAGAACAATCTTCTTTTAGCATAAATATCAAATTAGAAGGTATTTATAGTCACGAAACAAATGGAAAAATAAACGAAGTTATTACAAATGATTTTCATATTCATGTTCGTTCGTATAGTTTTTCTGAACAAAATGAAGGCAAATTTGTGGCTCATCTCACTGTTACTCTTGGGAGTAAAGCGCAACAAGATTTTATTATCGAAAAACTAAAACGAATTAAAAATGTTGAAAAGGTTGTTATAGAAAATAATTAAATAGAACGAATATTATTGACTTTTAAGTGAACCCCAAAAAGTTTTTTTGTCCAACTTTTGGGGTTCTCTTCATTTTTTACTTCTCGTTTTTTATTCATTTAGTTATAAATTGAATTTGAAAATTAGCAGTTGAGTCTAATTGTCTGTGATATTCGTTTAATAAAATTTGATTACATCCAGTTGTTTAGATTTTTGAAATATTATCATTTTTAATATCACTCCAAATATTCTTTAACTTTTTGAATATCAAT